>JANOLY010000139.1:0-8284 GCA_031420055.1 Burkholderiales bacterium
GGTCAGAACGACTCCCAGTCGCCCTCGGCTACCACCGATGTCAGCACCGGGGCTTTGGCTGATGCCGGGGCCGGCGCCACTTTCTTGGGTGCGTGCGGGGCGCTGTCGCTGCGTGCCTTGGCCAGGGCCTGTGCGGCAACGGACTTGGCCGGCGCCGCGGCGGGTGACTTCCGTGCAGTGCGCGGCACGGGCCGGGTGGGTGCGTGCGCCGGCGCGGCGCGCGCGGTCATGCTCTCTTGCCCGTTGAGGCGGAAGGCGGCCACCACGCCGGCCAGGTGGCGCGACTGCTCGCGCAGCGACTCGGCCGCGGCGGCCGACTCCTCGACCAGCGCGGCGTTCTGCTGCGTGGCCTGGTCGAGTTGGGCCAAGGACTGGTTGATCTGGGCAATGCCCTGGCTCTGCTCGGCCGCGGCCGCGGTGATCTCGCCCACGATGTCGGCCACGCGCTGCACGCTGGCGACGATTTCCTGCATCGTGGCGCCTGCGTCGGCGACCAGGCGCGAGCCGGTGTCGACCTTGTCGACGCTGGCGCCGATGAGCGACTTGATCTCGCGCGCCGCCTCGGCCGAACGCTGCGCCAGGCTGCGCACTTCGCTGGCCACGACGGCAAAGCCGCGGCCCTGTTCACCCGCACGGGCGGCCTCCACGGCGGCGTTGAGCGCCAGGATGTTGGTCTGGAAGGCAATGCCGTCGATGGTGCCGATGATGTCGGCGATTTTCTTGGACGCACTGTGGATGCCGTCCATGGTGGTGACGACCTGGGCCACCACCTCGCCACCGCGGCCGGCCACGCTGGCCGCCGACGAGGCCAGCTGGTTGGCCTGGCGCGCCGAGTCAGCGCTTTGCTTGACGGTGCCGGTCAGCTCCTCCATCGACGAGGCCACCTGCTGCAGGCTGGCCGCAGTCTGTTCGGTGCGGTGGCTCAGGTCCTGGTTGCCGGTGGCAATTTCGGCACTGGCCGTGCCGATGTTGTCGGTGACGCCGCGCACGCTGCCCACCATGCCGGCCAGCGACACGCGCATTTTCTCCAACTGCTGCAGCAGCGGCTTGAACTCGTCGCGCCCGTCGACCGTGACGACGTGGCTGAGGTCGCCCTCGGTGATGCGCGTGGCCGTGCTGATGCTCGTGGCCAGGCGGCGCTTCAGAGCCGCCAACAGGGCCCAAGCCACCAGCCCCAGTCCCAGGGCAATGCCACCCACGATCGCCGCCAGCACGCTCTTCGTCTGCTGTGCCTCTTGTGTCGAGGCAGTCACCATTGCTTCCAGCAATTCCTTCTGGTACAGCCCCAGCTCCGCGGTCTTCTCCAGCAAACGGTTGCGTGCGGGCACCAAGGTGGCCAGCAGGTGGTCAAAGGCCTCGACTTTCTGGCCTGCTGCCGTCATGCCCAGGTTGGCTTCGCCGAACTTCCAGAACTCTGCTTCGCGGGCCTGCAGTTCGGCGAACAGGGCCTTGCCTTTGTCGCTCTTGACATGGACCTTGAAGCCCTCCACGGCCTCGGCGATGACCTTGCGCCGGGCGCCCACGTCGTCCAGCGTGGCCTTCAGGTCTTGCGGTGTGCGGACCAGCATGGCGTGGCGCGCCTGCAGCGAGGTGCGTGTGATGTTGAGCTCCACCACGGCCATGCGTTCCAGTTGGGGCATCAGCCGTTCGGCGGCGTCGCGGTTGCGCTGGGCGATGGATTCCAGGTGAGTCCAGGTGTAGGCCACGCTGCCGGCCAACAGGAGCGTCAGCACCGAGAAGGCGACGGTCAGGAATCGGGCCATACCCAGGGATTCGATTTTCATGGCGGTACCTATGTGCTGATGCGAGCTGCTGCGAGCTGTTGTTGGAGAGAGAGGGTGCTGTCAATGCCGCGAACGCCGCACCAGCGCGCCGACATCCAGGATCAGCGCGACACGGCCGTCGCCCATGATCGTGGCGCCCGAGACGTCGTCCACCTTGCGGTAGTTGCTCTCCAGGTTCTTCACGACCACCTGCTGCTGGCCGAGCAGCGAGTCGACCAGCAGCGCCACACGGCCGCTTTCGGCCTCGATGACGACCATGATGTTGCTGGACTCGTCGACGTCAGCGCGGGGCACGTTGAACAGGCGTTCCAGGTCCAGCACCGGCATGTAGTCGTCGCGCACTTCCACCACGCGGCCGCTGCCGCCTATGGTCTTGATGTGGCCGGGCTGCACCTGGAAGGACTCGACCACGCTGTTCAGCGGCAGGATGTAGACCTCTTCGCCCACGCCCACGCTCATGCCGTCCATGATGGCCAGCGTCAGCGGCAGGCGCACCCGCACCGTCATGCCGCAGCCCTCGGCGGAGTCGATCTCCACCGTGCCGCCCAGCGCGGTGATGTTCTTCTTCACCACGTCCATGCCCACGCCGCGGCCCGACACGTCGGTGACGACTTCGGCGGTGGAAAAACCCGGCGCGAAGATCAGGCTCCAGACATCGGCGTCGGGCATGCTGTCGGGCGCGTCGATACCGCGCTCGCGGGCCTTGGACAGCAGCTTGCCGCGGTTCAGGCCCTTGCCGTCGTCGCGCACCTCGATGACGATGCTGCCGCCCTGGTGGCTGGCGCGCAGGGTGATGGTGCCGCTCTCGGGCTTTCCCCTGGCCGCCCGCTCGGCCGGCATTTCGATGCCGTGGTCGCAGCTGTTGCGCACCAGGTGGGTCAGCGGATCGGTGATCCTTTCCACCAGACCCTTGTCGAGCTCGGTGCTTTCGCCGACCTGCAACAGCTCGACCTTCTTGCCCAGTTTGGCCGCCAGGTCGCGCAGCATGCGCGGGAAGCGGTTGAAGACCAGGCTCATCGGGATCATGCGGATCGACATCACCGCTTCTTGCAGGTTGCGCGTGTTGCGTTCCAGGTCGGCCAGGCCGCTGGCCAGCTGCTGGTACAGCGCGGTGTCGATGGCCTTGCCGTTCTGCGCCAGCATGGCCTGGGTGATGACGAGTTCGCCGACCAGGTTGATGAGCTGGTCAACCTTTTCCACCGACACGCGCAGCGTGCTCGACTCCGCCGGCGCGGCGACGCCCGGCTTGTCGGACTTGGCCGCGGCACTGCGGGCTGCCGCGGCCGCCGTGGCTGCTGGCGATGCGGCCACCGCCGGGGTGCCGGCGGCCGCCGGAGCCCCCGGCGCGTCGTCGAAGAAGCCGTAGCCCTTTTCAGAGGCGCCGGCCTGGTCGGGCAGGGGCGCGCCGGGTGCACCTTCGTGGAAGCCGTAACCCGCGGTCAAGACGGCCAACTTGACCTGCTCGCGCGCGACGTGAAAGCTGAACAGGTCCATCAGTTCGCTGTCGCTGGAGCTCGTCACCACCTTGAAGCGCCGCACGCCGTCGGCAGCGCGGCCGGCGTCCAGTGGTTCGATGGTGCCCAGGTCGGTGATTTCCTTGAACAGCTCGACCAGGTTGTCGGCCATGGACGGGTCGTCCAGCGGGCCCACGGTCAGTTCCAGGGCACGCAGGCCCGGCGGCGCGGCCAGTGCCGCGGCGGGCGCGCTGATCGCAGCCGGTGCGGGCGCGGGCGCCGGCACAGGCGCGGCGGCGACCACGGGCGCAGGCGCTGCCGGTGCCGTGCCCGGCCCGCCCAACTGACTGCGTATGGTGGCCACCAGCTCGTGCGTGTCGACGGCGTCGGCACCGTTGCCCTGGTGGCGCGCCAACTGGGCCTTCAGGGTATCGCCCGACTGCAGCAGCACGTCGACCATGGCTGCGGTGGGCGTCAGTTCATGGCGGCGCAGCTTGTCCAGCAGCGTTTCCATCTGGTGCGTCAACTCGGCCACATCGGCGAATCCGAAGGTGGCCGCACCGCCCTTGACCGAATGTGCGCAGCGGAAGATGGCGTTGAGCTCTTCGTCGTCGGCGGTCTGCAGGTCCAGGTTGAGCAGCATCTGCTCCATGGTCTGCAGGTTCTCGCCGGCCTCTTCAAAAAAGACCTGGTAGAACTGGCTCAGGTCGATGCCGGCGTTTTCGCTGGCGGTGTTGGTGTCGCCCATGGCGCGTCTCCTGGTGGACCTTGGCGCCGATCAGCGCAGGACCTTGCCGATGACCTCGACCAGCTTGGCCGGGTCGAAGGGCTTGACCAGCCAGCCCGTGGCGCCCGCGGCGCGGCCGGCCTGCTTCATCTGGTCGCCGCTCTCGGTGGTGAGGATGAGGATGGGCGTGCTCTTGAACTTGGGGTTGCCACGCAGCCGCTTTGTCAGCCCGATGCCGTCCAGCCGGGGCATGTTCTGGTCAGTCAGCACCAGATTGAAGTCGCGGCTATTGGCCTTTTCGTAGGCGTCTTCGCCGTCCACGGCCTCGACCACGTTGAAGCCGGCGTTCTTCAAGGTGAAGGACACCATCTGGCGCATCGAGGCGCTGTCGTCTACGGCAAGGATCGAATGCATGGTGAAGTTCTCTCTCTCGGGTCGGTGTGCGGTGCGGTGTTCAGAACAGCTCGACGGAGCCGGCGTCCGTCTCGTCTTGCGTCACCGGGTTGGGGCGCAGGGGGGCTTGTTCGACGAGTCCGGGGTCGTCGTCGTCTTCGTCGCCGGCAAACACGTCGCGGCCCAGCCGGTCGACGCAGCTGCGCAGGCGCTGGTTGGTGTGGGCGATGAGCTGGGTGGCCAGGTCCTGGAACTGCAGCGCGGTGATGGCGCTGCCCAGCGCCGTGCTGGCGTCGTCGAGCAGGCGTTGCAGGCGTTCTAGGTCGTTGCTGGCCACCATCAGGTGGTCCTGCAAGTCGGCAGCAGCCAGCAGCGTCAGTACGCTGGTGGCTGCTGGCATGGCGCCGTCCTGAGCCTGCATCGGGTCTCCTGAGGATGGTTTTCTCGGGCCGGCACACGCCCTCGGGTTGAGCGCTCGGCTGCCGTGAAGTGGTTGTCGGCATGACAGGCCCTGACATTGAGCGAAACTTGCGGTTGCTTCTGACCCCTGTTCCCCATGAGCGAACCCCGCGCTGAGATCCGGCTGCTGCACGTCGAGGACTCCGAGCCCGACCATGTGCTGGCCTTGGCCTATCTGGAACGCGACGGCCTGGTGGTGCATGCCCACCGGGTCGAGACCCGCGCGGCCTTCGCCCAGGCGCTGGCCGAGCCCTGGGACGCCGTGCTGTCCGACTACAACCTGCCCGGCTTCACTGGGCTGGAGGCGCTGCAGATGCTGCGCGACAGCGGGCTGGCGCTGCCCTTCATCCTGGTGTCGGGCCAGATTGGCGAGGACACCGCGGTCGAGGCCATGCGCAACGGCGCCAGCGACTACCTGCTCAAGGACAACCTGTCACGCCTGGCGCCGGCACTGGAAAACGCCATCGCCGCTGGCGAGGGCCGGCGCGCCCGGTTGGCGGCCGACCGCGAGCTGGCGCTGTCACGCCAGCGGCTGTCCGAGCTGGCGCAACACCTGCAAACCAGCGTCGAGGCCGAGCGCCACGCGATCGCGCGCGAGATCCACGACGACGTGGGCGGCTCGCTCACGGCGTTGAAGTTCGAGCTCGACTGGCTGCGCCGCCACGCCCGGGCCGACGACGCCACCGAGCTGCACGTGCACCTGGCGTCGGCGCTGGAGCTGGTCACGCATGCCATCGATTCCAGCCAGCGCATCATGCAAAACCTGCGCCCGGCGATCCTGGAGCAAGGCCTGGTGGCGGCGCTGAACTGGATGACCAGCAGCTTCGCGCGGCGCACCGGCATCGTGTGTGAATTCCGCACGGGCCGCGAACGTGACGCCCATCACGAACGGCTGGACCCGCAGCAACGCCTGCGCCTGCCGCCGGGGGTGCCCCTGGTGGCCTACCGCACAGCGCAAGAAGCGCTGACCAACGCCAGCAAGCACGCCCAGGCCACCAAGGTGGTGGTGGACTTGTCGTTTTCGGCCGGGGTGCTGTCGCTGGAGATCAGCGACAACGGCCGTGGCCTGGATGCCAGCGAGCTGGAAAAGAGCGGCAGCTTTGGCATCCGCGGCCTGCACGAACGCGCCACCACGGTACGCGGGTGGGTCGACCTGAGCAGCAGTCCGGCCGGCACCACGCTGATCCTGTCGGTGCCCCTGGACGATGCCAGCGGGCCGGTGACAGAGGCCGGCGACAATCTGGACGCTGAATCTTCCGCCTGGAGTCCGCTATGAACCGCCTGCCGGCCCGCGCGCCGCGATGATCGACGTCATCCTCTGCGACGACCACGCGCTCATCCGCCGCGGCATACGCGACACGCTGTCCGACGCCAGCGACATCCGCGTGGTCGGCGAGGCCGGTGACTACAGCGAGTTGCGCGGCCTGCTGCGTGCGCTGGGCAGCAGCGGGCTGGAGCCGCTGCGCGCCACGCCCTGCGACGTGCTGGTGCTGGACATCAACCTGCCCGGGCGCAGCGGCCTGGACGCGCTGCAAGCGCTCAAGGACGAAGGCTCGCCGGTGAAGGTGCTGGTGGTCAGCATGTACCCGGAAGACCAGTACGCCATCCGCGCCCTGCGTGCCGGTGCGTTTGGCTATGTGAACAAGGGTGGCGACCCGCAGCTGCTGGTGCAGGCCGTGCGCACGGTAGCCCAGGGGCGCAAGTACGTCACGCCCGAGATCGCGCAGATGCTGGTGGAAAGCCTGACCGCGCCGGCCAACGAAAGCCCGCACAGCAAGCTCAGCGACCGCGAGTTGCAAACGCTGGTGATGATCGCCTCGGGCAAGCGCCTGGCCGACATCGCCGGGGCGCTGACGCTGAGCCCCAAGACGGTGTCGGTCTACCGCGCCCGGGTGCTGGAAAAGCTGCAGCTGGCCAACAATTCCGAGCTCACGGTGTACGCCATACGCAATGGGTTGGTGGGGCAGTGAAGCGGGTGGCCCCCACGCCGCCGTAGCTGTACATTCATACATACCACTCTGTTCAGCCCCATGCCATGCCTTACGACCTGACGACAGAGCAGCGCGACAAGTACCGCGAGACCTCCCAGCGATCGCAGCGCCGCAAGCAGCAACTCACGGCCGGCGTTGACTTGGCTGCGCCGGCCCTGGCGGAACGCGCCGGGCGGCTCGACGCCAACGACTTGATGCCGGCGGTGCCCGCCACGGGACTGAGCGCGCTGTCTCTGTTTTCGGGTGGCGGTGGGCTCGATGTAGGCTTCGAACGTGCGGGTTTTTCGCACCGCGCCTCGTTTGAGATTCTGGACATCTGTGGCGAAACCTTGCGCGACAACCGGCCGTCGTGGTGCGTGAAATCTGGAGCGACACGCGGTGACGTGACAGGCGCTGATTTCAGCCCCTTCTCCGGTGTTGATGTGGTTCACGGTGGCCCGCCGTGCCAGCCGTTTTCCACGGCGGGAAAGCAGGCCGGGGCTGCCGATGCCAGGAACATGTGGCCCGATTTCGTTCGCTGTGTGCTGCAAGCTCGTCCGCGTGCCTTCGTTGCCGAGAACGTGCCGGGCATGCTTGACAAGAAGTTCGAGGACTTCGTTCGCGACAATGTCATGGCGCCGCTTGCTGGCCAGTACACGGTGTTCCGGTTCAAGCTCTCGGCAGACGACTTTGGGGTTCCTCAAGCGCGAAAGCGCGTCTTCTTCGTGGGCTTTCGAACCCAGGCGGATGCAGCCCGGTTCCGGCCGCCCGTGGCGACGCATGGGAAAGACGGCGAACTGTTCGGGCCGCGGCTTCTTGCCAACACCGTCAGGGCCAGTTTGGGGTTGCCCGACATCGGCTTCGACGCAGTCGCGCCAACGCTGCGATCGGGCTTCACCGGGCCGCGCAAGACGACCGGCGTTGTCAACAGCAAGGCATCGCTGCTGACCTGGGCACGCCTTGAAATCTGGCCCAACGGGGTCCAAAGCACGCGGGCCCTGGCCGACGCGTTCACACCTGAGAACGGACACCGACGCCTGACGCTGGCCGATTGCGCCTTGCTGCAAGGCTTCCCGGCAGACTGGAAGTTCCGGGGTGCGGTCTACCAGGTGCTGGGCCAGATCGGCAACAGCGTGTGCCCCCCCGTGGGTTACGCCGTGGCGCTCGCGGTGGCCCGTGCACTCGGGAGTGTTGATTGACGGTTCAAGACGACGAGCGCGAACGCGAGCTGGTGCGCCTGTTCAACCTCGACTGGGACCCTTCTCACCAACGCAGTGGCATCGATGCCTTGCTGCGGGTCAGCGTCAACGGCGCCGACCGTGAAATCGAAATCGAGGTCAAGTCCACAACCACTGACACGGTATCCACGGCACGCGATGTCGGCATGTCCCATGTAATGCGATGGCGCAGCAAGCTGTTCGTGATCGGCTTCTACTCACGGCATGAGCGCCGCCCGGAGTTGCAGCGTTGCTTGTGCCTGACGCCACTGGACATGGC
>JANOLY010000140.1:0-2080 GCA_031420055.1 Burkholderiales bacterium
GAAGGCACCACCCGCAGCGGCTCGCTCTTCGGCGCCTGCCCCGAGAACAATCCCGTCGTGCTGATGGGCATGAGCCACCTGCGCTTGTGCGGAGCTCACGTCGTCGAGCACAGGATGGTGTTCGACGAGATCGGCGCCTTGGTGCAGGCCTATCGCGCATGAACACGGCAGCGGCCTGGAACCAGTTACCGGCGGTGCGCTCACCCGCCGGCCGTACCGCGGCCGAGTTGCTGGCGCAGCGCCCGCGCTTGCAGGCGTTGCCGGGTTTCGATCCGGTCTACAGCGACATCGTCGATTACATCGTGCGCTGCACGCACCGCATCTGGGAAGAGAAGAACGTCGGTTTGTGCCGCACGCACTACGCCGACTCTTGCGTGATGCACACCTTGAATGGCCCGAGCAGCGGCCTGGAAAACGTGGTGCAGGGCACGCTGGCTGCACTGGCCGCGTACGCCGACCGCCAGGTGATTGCCGACGACGTCATCTGGAGCGAGGACAGCCCGGGCTTGTTTTACTCGTCGCACCGCATCACCAGCCGCTCGACGCTGGAGGGCACCGACGCGGTGTACGGGCAGGCCACAGGCCGGGCGCAGATGGCCACCACCGTGGCCGACTGCGTGGTGCGAGAAAACCTCATCATCGAAGAATGGCTGTTCCGCGACAACGCCCGCGCGGCCCTGCAAATGCAGCGTGAACCCGCCGCCGTGGCGCAAGTCCAGGCCGAGGCCGACCGCAGCGGCGACCCCGCACGCCACGCCTGGCGGCAGGTGTGGATCGACAACACGCGCAGGCTGGCCCGGGCCGCGCAGGCCTGGCCAGACAACGCGCATCCCGCCTCAGGCCCGGCCCGGCTATTGCACGCCGCCTGGTGCGACGACCTGTACGGCGAGGTCGCTGACCAGGTCTCGCCCAGCATCGAAGTGCTCTGGCCCACGGGCCGCAGCGGTTGGGGCCGCGGCTACTGGGTTGGCTGCCTGATGCAGCTGCGCGCGCAGTTGAAGGACTTTGCCTTGGCCATTGAACACTGGGCCGCGCGGCCCTTGCCCCACGGTGAGGTAGCCGTGGCGTTGCGCTGGTCGGCCTGCGGCGTGCATGCGATGTCGGGGCCTTGGGGGTCGCCGACAGGACGCGAGATTCTGGTGGCTGGCAGCAGCCATTACGTGCTGCGCCAGGGCCGCATCGTGCGCGACCAGACGGTGTTCGACGAATTGGCCGTGTTGCGCCAGGTGCGCGGCGGCCTGGGCACAGCGCCTGCTGCAGGGGGCACGGCATGAAGCCCGATGTGCTGGCGGTGCTTGGCCACTTGCTGCGCGGACATGCCACGGCCGGTGCGGCGCTGGCCAACACCTTGCGGGTCGAGGCTTTCGGCCTCGCAAGCTTTGGCCGCACCGACGCCCTCGATCTGTTCTCCACGCACCCGCTAATTTTGTCGGCAAGCCCGCACGTGCTGTGGTCGCCGCAAGCCCTGGTGGTGCTCGACGAGACACCTGATGGCCGCTGCATCGGTGCCTTCGCCGATCTTGCTGACGGCGTCATCGCGCGCCTGTGGGTGGTGGCGCCCACTGCGGCCGACGCGCATTGCGAGGCCGCCGTGCCGGTGGCCAGCGACGACTTCCTGAGCCAATTGCGCGTGCCGTGCGTGGGTGACGCTGCCGACCACCCCGGCCTGCAAGCCGCCGCCTGGCCGCATGTGTTGTCGCTGGGTGGCGCTGTCATTGCCGCCGCCGGCCCGCCGCAGGCTGCCAGCAGCAGCCAGGCCGTGGTGATGCGCGCCTTGGGTAACGACGGTAGTGACGGTAGTGACGGTAGTGACGGCTCCGCCGGCCTGATCGCCGCGTTGTACAGCCTGCGCCTGCAAGAGCACAGCACACCCCGCCGCGCACACCGCAGGCTGGCTCTGGTGACTGCGCGCTGTGACGCAGCCGGTGCCCTGGTGCACAGCAGGCTGGCCATCTCGGACCCGCTGCCCGTGCCCGCTGCAGTGTTCTTCTCTTTCCCGTGACCAAGACATGACGACGCCTGCCGCCATGCCTGCCCCCGCCACCACAACCACCACAGCCACGCCGATACCGCCTGTCAG
>JANOLY010000141.1:0-7224 GCA_031420055.1 Burkholderiales bacterium
GCTTGAGCACCACCTGTCCGGCGGCGTTGGTCTGGACGCGACCGTTGGCCAGGGCCAGGGCCGGGCGGGTGATGGTGCGGCTTTGCCGCCCAGCAACTGGTGAATGGCCAGACCGGGCAGCTCTGCCCGCTGAGTTGCGACGGCCCGGTGCTGGGCCCCAACACCTGGTACCGGCTGATGCTGGAAATCGACTTCGAGACCGACACCGCGTTGAACTACATCAACGGTGTGCTGTTCAGCACCGTCCCGCTGTTCGGTGCCTCCACCGCGCTGACCGGGTTTGCGCTCGGGATCAACAACAGTGCCGCCGTGTCCAATTCAGTCGTGTACTTCGACAACCTGCTGATCGAAAGCTTGTCGCGCCAGGTGGCCGAACCCGGGTCCGTCGCGCTGGCCGGTATCAGCCTGTTGGGCCTGGCGGCTGTGCGCCGCAGGGTTCGCGACAGCCAAACCGTGGCTTGAGACATCGGGCTGACGCCAGCGTCGTCCTGCCCGCCCGGCCACGGACGCCACCGCTGCTGTCAACGCGACTTCCTCACCGGCCCACCGCACAACGCTGACGGGCTGCGCGTGGTCGCGGCAGGCGGCTGAACGGCGCCCGTGGCGCTGAAGTTGCCTGGCCCCTGATCGGCGATGACGCAAGTCGGCGCGCCAAAATGCGCCACGCACGACCCCGACATCGATTCCCTTCACGCCGCCATTGCGGCATTGGAAGCCCAGCGCGCCACGCTGGGCGACGTGGTGCTGGAACTCGCCACCGCCCCGCTGCGCGCGCGACTGGCCAGCCTGCAGCGGCCTGCGGGCGGGCAGCGCCGGCAGGTCACGGTGCTGTTCGCCGACGTGGTGGGTTCCACCGCACTGGCCCAGGGCCTGGGTGCCGAGGACACGCTGGACTTGCTCAGCAGCACCCTGCGCCGCATGGCCGCGATCATCGAAGGCCACCAGGGCCGCGTGCTGCGTTTCACCGGCGACGGCGTCAAGGCCGCGTTTGGCATGGACGTGGCGCTGGAGGACGACGCCGAGCGCGCGGTGCGCGCCAGTCTGGCCATCGTCCAAGCCGGCCGCGAGCAGGCCGAAGCCGCGCAGCGCGTGCACGGCATCCATGACTTCGCCGTGCGCGTGGGCGTGCACACGGGCGACGTGGCCCTGGGCGCCGGTGTCGAGGCCGACAACACCGCCATGGGTGCGGCCGTGAACATCGCCGCGCGCATGGAGCAAAGTGCACCGCCGGGCTGCTTGCGCATCAGCCACGACACCTGGAGCCAGGTGCGGGGCCTGTTCGAGCTGGAGCAGCAGCCACCGCTGGAAGGCAAGGGCATCGCGGCGCCGATGCAGACCTACCTGGTGCACGCAGCGCTGGAACGCGGCGTGGCCAGCGTCGAGCGCGGCCTGCAGGGGCTGGTCACGCCGATGGTGGGGCGGGATGCCGAACTGCAGCGCCTGCTGGATGCTGTCTCGCGTGCCCGCGAGACCCGGCAACTGCAGGCGCTGACGCTCATCGGCGACGCCGGCCTGGGCAAGAGCCGGCTGCTGCGCGAGTTCACGGGCAAGCTGACCGATTGCCGCGTGCTGACCCTGCGCTCGCCGCCCGACGGCCAGCTGCGCTTGTTCGGCCTGCTGCGTGCCTTGCTGGCCACCCAGTGCGGCATGGCCGACACCGACAGTGCCGAGGTCGCGCGGCGCAAAGTCGTCGAAGGCCTGAGCCCCTGGTTCGCGGAACGTGGCGGGCGCCAGGCCTAGCTCATCGGCCAGCTCGCCGGCCTGGACTATGCCGACAGCCCCACCGTGAAGGGCCTGGACCCACGCAGCCTGCGCGACCAGGCCTTTGCAGCCGTGTGCGGGTACCTGCAAGCCCTGGCCGCCCATGGCGCACTGCCGGTGCTGCTGGTGGAAGACCTGCACTGGGCCGACGACGGATCGCTGGACCTGCTGCAGCACCTGCTGGCGCACGCGGCCGGATTGCCGCTGGCGCTGGTGATGACGGCCCGGCCCGCGCTGCTAGCCCGCCGGCCCGACTGGGCCGCGCCCGAGACGACGGTGCAGCTCAGCCCGCTGGCCAGCGCCGACAGCGACACGCTGGCCGCCGCGCTGCTGCAGTGCATCGACCCGCTGCCGACCAAGCTCACCGAGCTCATCGTCGGCCGCGCCGAAGGCAAACCCTACTACATGGAAGAGCTGGTGCGCCGGCTCATCGACGACGGCGTCATCGTCCTTGGCGACCCGCATTGGACCGTGCATGCCGACCGGCTCGGCACCCTGCGCCTGCCCACCACGCTGGTCGGCCTGCTGCAGGCGCGGTTGGACGCGCTGCCGGCCGGTGAACGCGCGGCAGCCCGCCAGGCCAGCATCGTCGGCCACGTCTTCTGGGACGACGGGCTGCAGGCGCTGGACGCCAACGCGCCGCAAGCCTTGCCGGCACTGCAGCGCGCCGCCTTCGTGAAGGACCGCGACACCAGCGACTTCGAAGGCACGGCCGAACGCCAGTTCGACCACCACCTGCTGCACCAGGTGACCTACGACACGCTGTTGAAGGCCGAACGCAAGCTGGGCCATGGTGCCCAGCGCGCTGGCTCGCTGAGCGCACCAAAGGCCGTGGCGCGGAATTCCTGGCCACCACTGGCGAGCATGCCGAAAAGGCCGGCGAGACGGCGCTGGCCATCGACTGTTTTGAGCAGGCTGCCGAAGTGGCGCTATTGCGATACGCCAACACGGCAGCCCAGGCCCACTGCCGCCGTGCCTTGAGCTTGCTGGGCGTGTCCGAGCCGATGAGGCGCGTCGACCTGCTGGGCCGCCTTCTGCGCATCGCCGACACGGTCGGAGACCGACGCGGCCAGGACGCGCTGCAGGCGGAGATGAACACGCTGCTGGAGCGTCACCCCGACGACCAGCGCGAAGCGCGCTTACTATTCTCGATGGCCCTGCTGGCCGACCGCCGCAGCGATACCGTGGCCTCCGAGCGTCTGGCACGCCAGGGCTTTGCTCTGGCCGAGCGCTGCGGCGCTGCGCAGTGGGCGGCCATGTCGCAGGGCCAACTCGGGTGGTTGCATATGGCCAGACAGGACTATCCAACGGCGGCGACGCACATCGAGATCGGCCTGTCCTGGGCCAGACGCATCGTGGTCGAAGTCAGCCGTGCCGAGACCGAGGCGCAGCTGCTTACCTTGTCGGGGATGGTGTCGACGCACGCCAGCCGACGGCACGAGGCGGGCCGCACGTCGGCGGCGGTGTTGGCACGCGGTGAGGCCCTGGGCAGGCCCCGCTTGCAGTTGGGGGCACAGGACAACTTGGCCGTCTTGGCCGGCCACCTCGGTCAGTGGGATGAGGTCGCCCGCTGGGCCGAGCAGGCACACGCCCTTGCCCAGGCCATCGGTTCTCGACGGGACATCGCGTCGAGCCAGCTTCGGCGGGCCGAGGCTGCCGAGGCCAGGGGCGACGCGGCTGCGGCCCGGCACTGGCACGAGCAGAATTTGGTCATGCGCAGGGCCCTCGCAGATCCACGCGAGGAAGCGAGAGCGCTGCGTTACCTGGCCCGCTTACTTCTCGCCCAGGGTGATGCGCAGAGTGCGCTGGAGTGCTGTTCCCAGGCATTGATCCTGCACCAGATGTTGGAAGACAAAGTTGAAGCCGGTTATGCGGAGGCCATCGCGGCGCTGTGCGAGGTACGTCTGGGCCGGCCCGCCGAGGCGCTGGCCAGGGTGAACGCCACACTCGGCTGCCTGCAGCAAGAACTGGCCACATGCCTCGCTATCGACACGCTGGCTGCGCGTTGGATCTGTCACCAGGTTCTGGAAGCCCTGGGCGGTGAGCGCGACCAGCGGGCCGGGCCGCTGCTCGATCAACTTTTCGCCGACGTCCAGGCCAGAGCCACCGCAGTGACCGACGCCGACGACCGCGACCGTCTGATCCAGGCCATTCCCGACTTCCGCGACATCGTGGCGGCGTACGAGCGGCGTGCGGGGCAAGCGGCGGCGGGCTGAAACCAGGCGGTGCCGGCCGCGTTTTTCGGCTGAGTAGAATAGATACGTTTTCATATCTATGCATTAGACGGGGAGCAGCATGGTCGCGACCGCCAAAGTCTTCACCACCGGCAACAGCCAGGCCGTGCGCCTGCCCAAGGCCTTCCGGGTCGATTCACTCGAGGTGTGGATCACGCGAAACGAGCACACGGGCGAGATCACGCTCAAGCCCAAGCCCGATGCCGATGCGCTGCAGGCTTTCCTGTACGAGCTTCGCAGCCTGCCCCCCAGCGAAGAGTTCGTGCCGCCGCGCAACGATGCGCCGCAGCCCGACCCGCTGGCGGGCTGGTCGCGATGAGCTTGCAACACCTGCTCGACACCAACATCGCCAGCTACTACCTGCGGCGCAGCTCGGCAGGGCTGGAAGAACGCGTGAACCGTGGCCTGCTGCAACAGACCGTGGCCCTCTCGGTGCTGACCCGTGCCGAGCTGCGCTACGGCCAGGCCGGCATGACCGCTGACGACCGGCGACGCGGCCTGATCGACCAGTTCCTGATGCAACTGCCCACCCTGCCGTGGACGCACCAGGCGGCCGACCGCTATGGGGTGCTGAAGGACGCGCACCGGCGCAGCGGCACGCCCGTCGGCGAGCTCGACACCCAGATCGCCGCCCACGCGCTGGCCGAGGAGCTGACCCTGGTAACCCACAACACCCGCCACTTCGACCAGGTGCCTGGCCTGCAGATCGAGGACTGGATGGCCGAACCGCCGGCCCCGGCCAAGACGAGGCGCAAGCGTTCATGAACCCCGAGAAGACCCCTATCGAGAGCGCCATCGCCGCGCTGGAATCCCAACGCGCCTGGCCAGCCTGCTGCGGCATGGCTGAAGCCGCGGCAGGCGCAGCGCTTTGCAGGACGAGACTGGGACACGCGGCCTTGTCGGAGGTCAACCCGATCCTCGCGTCTCTTGAGGGCGACCCGGGTGAGGGCTCTGCCTCCGACATGAAGGCGCGCTGGTTCTGCCAGCGCGTGCTGCACGCCAGGGCTGGCGCCCGCGCCGCGCCAGAGCTCGAACAGCTGTTTGCGGCGGTTCAGGCCAGGGCCACCCGGCCGTCCGCCGCCGCCGACCGCGACCGCCTGATCCAGGCCCTGCCGCTCGTTCGAGACAACGTGGCCGCGTACGGGCGGCGCGGGGAGCTGCAAGCCAGCCACTAACATCGTTCGTCCGCTCGTTCGTCCGCTCGTTCGTCCCGTCGTTCTCCTCGTCGTTTGCCCGCAGTCCCCCGCTCGATGTCAACGCGCCTCAACGAAGCAACACCACCGGGCACGGCCAACGCATGGCGCGAACTGCAAGCCGGCTTTGCCGGCACGCTGATCAGCCTGGCCCCCACGCTGACCATGGGCCTGCTGGCCTTTGCGGCGCTGGGCCCGAACGCCGCCGCGCTCGGCATCCCGGCCGCGCTGATGTCCAGCGTCGTCGGCGCCGCCGTCTTTGCGCTGCTGGCGCGCGGGCCGATGGCCGCGGGCGGCCCGTCGGCGGCGCCTGTGCTGGTGCTGGGCACTTTGGTTGCGCGTGTCGCCGCCGACCCGGCGTTCTCGGTCGGCGATCCCACCGCCGTGGCGCTGCTGCTGGCCTTGGCGGCCACCGCCACCGTCAGCATGGGTTTGATCCAGGTTGCCTTGGGGCTGTCGGGGCTGGTGCGCTTCGCCAAGTTCGTGCCCCAGCCGGTGCTGGCTGGTTTCATGAACGGCGTGGCGCTGCTGGCCTTGCTGGCGCTGCTGCCCTTGCTGTTTGGCTGGCCCGTGGGTGCGCTGCAAGCCGCCGGCTGGCAGGCCATGCCGCCTGTCCAACCCGCCACGGTAGCCGTGGGCCTGTTCACCGCAGCCCTCATCCTGGGCCTGCCGCGCTTGAACCGCCGGCTGCCCGCCACCTTGATCGGCCTGCTGGCCGGCACCGGGGCCTACGCCACGCTGCACGCCGTGGCCCCGCAATGGACGCTCGGGCCGCTGACCGGAACGCTGTCCGTGGCCTGGCCGCACCTGGACACGCTGGCGCCGTTTTTCAACGGTATGGACGACCCGCTGCTGCAGCGGCATCTGGGCGCGGCGCTGGCCGCCGGGCTGGTGATGGCGCTGATCGGCACGCTGGAGCTGGTGCTCAACAGCCTGGCCATGGACCAGGCCTGCCACACCCGCACCGACCCGCGGCGCGAGGTGCTGGCACTGGGCGTGGCCAACGTGGCGTCCGGGCTGGTTGGCGGTTTGCCGCTGCTGCTGCTGCGCCCGCGCGCGCTGCACATGCTGGCCGTGGGCGGGCGCTCGCGCGGCGGGCTGTTCATCTGCTGCGGCCTGTTTGCGCTGCTGGGCCTGGTGGCCGTGGACCTGCTCGCACTGCTGCCGCAGGTGGTGCTGGGCGGGGCGATGGTCACCGTCTACCTGCTGTCGGCCGACCGCTGGTCGCTGCAACTGGCAGCGCAGTGGTGGCGCGGCCGCCGCGAGGCCGATGTGCAGCGCACGCTGGTGGTCGTGGGCCTGGTGTGTGCAGTGACCGTGGTGATGGGATTTCCGGCCGCGGTGGCCATCGGCGCGCTGCTGTCGGTGCTGCTGTTCGTGCGCAGCATGAACCGCTCGCTCGTGCGCCATCGCTTCACCGCCGAAGCCCTGCCCTCGCGGCGCATTTACGCGGCCGACGACGAGATCCGCCTGCAAGCACTGCGCGCGCGCATCACGGTGCTGGAACTGGAAGGCGCGCTGTTCTTCGGCAGTGCCGACCGCATTGCCGAGGTGGCCGACACGCTCGAGCCCGACTGCGACACCTTGGTGCTGGACTTCCGCCGCGTGAGCCTGATCGACGCTTCGGGCGCGGTGGTGCTGTCCCAGGTGAGCCGGCGTCTGCAGAGCCGCGGCACCATCTTGCTGCTGGCCGGCGTGGGCGCGCAGAACCGCCATGGCCGCCTGCTGGAGCAGTTTGCGGGCCAGCACTTCGTTGCCGACCACGGCGCCGCTGACACCGACCAGGCCATCGAGTCTGCCGAGTTGCGCCTGCTGGCGCAGGCCGGTATCGATCCGCTGCACGCCACCGTGCCGCTTCAACAGGTCGGCCTGATGGACGGCCTGGACGCAGGCCAGCGTGCGCGCCTGGCGGCAGCCTTGCAGACGCGGCAGCTGGCATCGGGGGAATGCCTGTTCCGCCAGGGCGACCCCGGCGACCGGCTCTACGTCATCACGGCCGGCTCGATCAACATCTTCAGCGCGGCAGCGCCCGCCAG
>JANOLY010000142.1:0-8507 GCA_031420055.1 Burkholderiales bacterium
CCACTGGATGTTGATGGGCGCGGCGTTGCTGCGCACCAGCCGGCGGTAGCTGTTCACGTAGGGCGCAAACAGCGCCATCGCCGCCGGGATGTACTTCTGCAGCCCGCCTATGAACCAGTAGAACTCGCGGCTGGCCGAGCCGTCTTCCTGGCTGAAGATGTTCAGCCCCGTGGCCTTGGACAGCATGCTCTGGTGCACGTGCATGGCGCTTCCCGGCTCGCCGGCAATCGGCTTGGCCATGAAGGTGGCAAACATGTCGTGGCGCAGCGCGGCCTCGCGCACGGTGCGTTTGAACAGGAAGACTTCGTCGGCCAGGCCCAGCGGGTGGGCGTGGAAGAAGTTGATCTCCATCTGCCCCGCGCCGACCTCGTGGATCAGCGTGTCCACGTTCAGCTCCATCTTCTCGCAGTAGTCATACACGTCTTCGAACAGCGGGTCGAACTCGTTCACTGCGTCGATCGAATAGGCCTGGCGTGATGTCTCGCTGCGCCCGCTGCGGCCCACGGGGGGTTTGAGCGGCACGTCGGGGTCGGTGTTGCGCGCCACCAGGTAGAACTCGAGCTCGGGTGCGACCACCGGGTTCCAGCCCTGGGCGTCGAACAGCTCGCACACGTGGCGCAGCACCGAGCGCGGTGCAAAGGGCACGCGTACGCCATCGCGGTCGTAGCAATCGTGAATGACCTGCGCCGTGGGGTCGGTGGCCCAGGGCACGATGCGCACGGTGGTGGGGTCGGGCCGCAGGTGCATGTCGCGGTCGGTGGGGGTGATGACGTCGTAGTAGGGCCCTTCTTCCGGGAATTCACCCGTCACGCCCATGGCCACCACGGCCTCGGGCAGACGCATGCCGCGGTCTTCGGTGAATTTCTGCCGCGGCAAGATCTTGCCGCGCGCCACGCCGGTGAGGTCGGGCACCAGGCACTCGATCTCGGTCACGCGGTTGTGGTCCAGCCACGTTTCCATGTCGCTGAAGTTGAACTGGTCTCGGGGGGTCATGGGCAGCGTCCTTGCAATGGCTTGCGGTTCCTGGGGTTCGGGCGGCGGCCTGCGAGGCCGGCCTACGCTTGAACAGGACCCTGAGGCAAGGGGCCGCGAACGCGGTCGCGGTGGTTGTGCGCGGCAGCGCCGAAAGCCAGAAGCATCTGCATCGACACCGGGTTGGCCGCAGCCTGCCATTCCGGATGCCACTGCACACACAGGTTGAAGCCCGGCGCCGAGGGCAGGCTGAAGGCCTCGACCAGGCCGTCGGGCGCCACCGCCTCCACACGCAGACCGGGCGCCAGCCGCGCGATGCCTTGGCCGTGGAGTGAGTTGACTTCGAAAGCGGCCAACCCCGTGATCTGCTGAAGCAGGCCACCGGCCACCACGTCCACCGAGTGCACCTGGGCGTATTGCTGTTCGATGCCCAGCGTGTCGTCGTCGCGGTGGTCGTTCAAGCCCGCCACCTCGTGCACGGCCTGGTGCAAGCTGCCGCCCAGGGCCACATTCACCTCTTGCGTGCCGCGGCAAATGGCCAGCAGCGGCACGCCGCGCTGCAGCGCCAGTCGCGCCAGCGGCAGTGTCCAGGCGTCACGCTCAGGGTCCAGCGGCAGCGAGGGGTCGTGTACGTCTTGTCCGAAATGCGAGGGGTGCACGTTGGACGGCGAGCCCGTCAGCAGCACCCCGTCGGCGCAGGCCAGCAGGTCGTCGAGTTGCTCAAGCGCCATGGGCGGCGCGATGAGTGGCAGGGCACCGGCCCGTCGCACGGCGTCGACGTACTTGCGACCGGCCAGGTGCACCACATGGCCTGCCGACAGGCGGTTGCAGCTGGTGACGATGACAACAGGTGGTCGGGTCATGATGCAGTTCACCCGAGCATATCGCGCAAACGCAGGCCCGCCATGCCCAGCACCAGGGCCGGCGTGCGCAGCATCGGCCCACCCGGAAAGTTGCGGTGGCGCAGCCGCGCAAAGACATCAAATCGCGTGGCGTCACCAGCCATGGCCTCGGCCACCAGGCGGCCGGCCAAACCGGTGAGTGCCAGGCCATGGCCGGAAAAGCCCTGCAGGTAGTAGATGTTTGCTGGCCCGCCCGTGGGGTGGGGCAGGCGGCCGAAGTCGGGCGCGCGGTTCATCGAGATGTCGACGAAACCACCCCAGGCATATTCGATGGCCGCGCGCGCCAGCTGCGCAAAGGTCTTGACCATGCGGGCGCGCATCGAGGCCGCCAGGTCGCGCGGCGTGCGCGTGCTGTAACTCACGCGGCCGCCGTACAGCATGCGGTGGTCGTTCGTCGTGCGAAAGTAGTCGAGCGCGAAGTTGGTGTCACACACCGCTGCGCGCGACGGGATCAGGCTGTCCGCGAGCGCCCCATCTAACACCGCGGTGCAGGCGATGTAGGTTCCCACCGGCATGATGCGCGCTGCCAGGCTGGGCGCCAGCCCCTCCAGGTACACGTTGCCGGCCAGCAGCACACGATCGGCGAGCACTTCACCCTCGGCGGTGTGCAACCGGGCCGGGCTGCCCGGCGCCAGTCCGAGCACCGCGCTGTGCTCGTGGATGCGCACCCCCGCCTGCACGGCAGCACGCGCCAGGCCGCGGGTGTACTTCAGCGGGTGCAGGTGGCCCGAGCGCGGGTCGTGCACGCCGCTGTGAAAGCGCGGGCTGGCGATCCAGTTGCCAACATCCTGCGGACTGATGCGCTGCAAGTCAAAACCGTACTGGGCCTGCATGTGGTCGGCCCAGCGCGCCAGCGCAGCGCCCTTGCGCGGCGTGGTGGCCAGACCCAGGTAGCCGTCGCGCCAGTCGCAGGCGATGGCATGGCGCTGGATGCGCTGGCGCAGCAGGTCCAGGGCTTCGAGCGACATCGCCCAGACCCGGCGCGATTCGGCCAGGCCCAGTTGCGCTTCGATGGTGGACTGCTCGCAGGCCAGGCCGTGGATGGCCTGGCCGCCGTTGCGCCCGCTGGCGCCCCAGCCGATCTCATGGGCTTCCAGCAGCACCACCTTGAAGCCGCGCTCGGCCAGCTCCAGCGCGGCCGTCAGGCCCGCCAGGCCGCCGCCCACCACGGCCACATCGCAGTGTGTCGATTCAGCCAGGGCCGGATGCGGCAGGCCCGGTTCGGCGGTGGCGGCGTAGTAGGAGTGCTGCGCGAGCTGGCGGTCGACTGCAAGCAGCGTGGACCGCATGGGCTCGCTCAGGCCGCGCGGCGCAGGGCGGTGCGAATCGTCTCAACCACGGTCGTGATCTGCTCGCTGCTGATGATGAGCGGCGGCGACAAGGCCAGCGTGTCGCCGGTGGTGCGGATCAGCAGGCCCTGGTCGTACAGGTCCAGAAAGATGTCGAACGCGCGTTTGGCCGGCTGCCCCGGCAGCGGTGTCAGCTCGATGCCACCCACCAGGCCGAGATTGCGAATGTCGATGACGTTCGGCTCGCCACGCAGCGAATGCAGCGATTGCGCGAAGTGCGCTTGCAGGCCCGCGGCGCGTTCAAATGTGCCGTCTTCGGCATATGTGTCCAGCGTAGCCAGGCCGGCAGCGCAGGCCAGCGGGTGGGCCGAATAGGTGTAGCCGTGGAAGAACTCGATCAGGTGTTCGGGCCCGTTCATGAAGGCGTCGTACACCCCTTGCTTGGCGACGACGGCGCCCATGGGCACGCTGCCATTCGTCAGGCCCTTGGCCAGCGTCATCAGGTCGGGTGTGACGCCAAAGGTCTGCGCCGCAAAAGCCGCGCCGGTGCGGCCGAAGCCGGTGATGACCTCGTCGAAGATCAGCAAGATGCCGTGCTTGTCGCAGATCTCGCGCAGACGCTGCAGGTAGCCCTGTGGCGGCACCAGCACGCCGGTGCTGCCAGCGACAGGCTCGACGATCACCGCGGCGATGGTGCTGGCGTCGTGCAGCGCGATACGCCGCTCCAGGTCGTCGGCAAACTCCGCGCCGTGGGCCGGCTGGCCGACGCTGAAGGCATTGCGCACGGGGTCGTGGGTGTGGCGGATGTGGTCCACGCCGGCCAGCATGGCGCCAAACATCTTGCGGTTGGCCACCATGCCGCCCACCGAGATGCCGCCGAAGTTCACGCCGTGGTAGCCGCGCTCGCGGCCGATGAGCCGGGTGCGCGAGGCCTCGCCGCGCACGCGGTGGTAGGCCAGCGCCATCTTCAGCGCGGTGTCCACGGCCTCGGAGCCCGAGTTCGTGAAGAAGACCTTGTTCATGCCCGCTGGGGCGATCTGCGCCAGCCGCCGGGCCAGCTCAAAGGCCTTGGGGTGCGACATCTGGAACGGCGGCGCGAAGTCCATCTCACCGGCCTGCTGCTGGATGGCCTGCACGATGCGCTGGCGGCCGTGTCCGGCGTTCACGCACCACAGGCCGGCGGCGGCGTCGAGCACGGGGCGACCATGATCGTCCCAGTAGTGCATGCCCTCGGCGCGTACCAGCAAGCGCGGCTTGCTCTTGAACTGGCGATTCGCCGTAAAGGGCATCCAGTAGGCGCTGAGGTCTGGCACGGCGCCGTGCACGGCGCCCGTGTTCAATTCGGCGGCTTGCATCAGCACGGGGTCGATGGCTTGGTTCATGGCGAGCTCCTGAAAGGTTCACACCACCCCGGGCCCAGGGCACGCACAAACCGTGGCCCGAGTTTAGTCAACCTGGACAGCGCCGGCGACTGCTGCGCCGGGCTGTGCAGGCCACGCAGGGCACGCGCGGTGAAGATCTGGCCGCCGCGGGCCTGCACGTGGTCGCGCGCCTCGCGCTGGCCGGCTGATCGGATGCCGATCTGGGTGAAACAGGCGTCGATCACCAGCCCTTCCTGCATCGCCTCGTAAACCCAGGTGCCGTGGCCGCTGGGCTCGCCGAAGTGGCTGTCCCAGGTGTCGCAATGCGCGTCGAAATGGATCACCGCCAGCGGCCGCTTGAGCCAGGCCTTGTAGGCGCGCAGCAAGGGCAGGGTGATGGAATGGTCGCCGCCGATCCAGGCCATGTGGTGTTGGCGGATCAACTGTGCTGCCAGCGGCGCCAGCGCCTCGCGCATGGCCGGCAGCGAGGTGTTGGGCAGCAGAAGGTCGCCCACGTCACCCAGGCTGCCCAGGGGGCTGACATTGAAGTGCGGGTGGATGCCGTCACACAGCTGTGGCTGGCCTCGAAACAGCACCGGCAGCTCCGTCCGTACAGCCGCCCATGCATCCAGCCATCGACCGGTCGTGGTTTCTCGCATGGGGTTCATGGAATTTCACGATATGCAAAAAAGCGACGCTGCATCGCAGCAATCTTCACCATATGGAAGATTGCATTTTCACATTGCAGAATTCAATGCTTAAGTTGTTGTTTTAACAAGAACAATTTTTCTAGTCATCTATAAGACATAAGGCAATCAACGATGCACCTCTTTCGGATACGCTGAGGCTGTCCTTTGAGTCCCGCCCCTCCCTCAGCAACCCCTCTGGAGCCCCCCATGACCACATTGACCCGACAGCAACAAGCCGCCGCCCTGACCAAGGACTGGTCCGAGAACCCCCGCTGGGCCGGCATCCAGCGCGGTTACAGCGCCGACGACGTGGTGCGCCTGCGCGGCAGCGTTCAGCTAGAGCACACGCTGGCCCAGCGTGGCGCCAACAAGCTCTGGCAACTGCTCAACACCGAGCCCTTCGTCAACACCCTGGGCGCGCTCACCGGCAACCAGGCCATGCAGCAGGTCAAGGCCGGCCTGAAGGCCATCTACCTCAGCGGCTGGCAGGTGGCGGCCGACGCCAACGACAACGGCGAGATGTACCCCGACCAAAGTCTGTACTCGGTGGACTCGGTGCCCAAGGTGGTCAAGCGTATCAACGGCGCTTTCACGCGGGCCGACCAGATCCAGTGGAGCGAAGGCAAGAACGACATCGACTTCTTCGCACCCATCGTGGCCGATGCCGAAGCCGGCTTTGGCGGCGTGCTCAACGCCTTCGAGCTGATGAAGGCCATGATCGACGCCGGTGCCGCCGGCGTGCACTTTGAAGACCAGTTGGCCAGCGTGAAGAAATGTGGCCACATGGGCGGCAAGGTACTGGTGCCCACGCGCGAGGCCGTGGCCAAGTTGGTGGCCGCGCGCCTGGCCGCCGATGTGATGGGCACACCCACCATCTTGCTGGCACGCACCGACGCCGAAGCCGCCGATCTCGTCACCAGCGACGTTGACGACAACGACCGGCCCTTCCTCACCGGCGAGCGCACCGTGGAAGGCTTCTTCAAGTCACGCAACGGGCTGGATCAATCCATCAGCCGCGGCCTGGCCTATGCGCCCTATGCCGACCTAATCTGGTGCGAAACCGGCAAGCCCGACCTGGCCTTCGCCAAGGCCTTCGCCGACGCCATCCACGCCAAGTTCCCGGGCAAGCTGCTGGCCTACAACTGCAGCCCCAGCTTCAACTGGAAGAAGAACCTGGACGACGCCACCATCGCCAAGTTCCAGCGTGAACTGGGCGCCATGGGCTACAAGTTCCAGTTCATCACGCTGGCCGGTTTCCACAGCCTGAACTACGGCATGTTCGACCTGGCCTACGGCTACGCGCGCAACCACATGAGCGCCTTCGTGGAACTGCAAGAAAAAGAGTTCGCTGCCGCCGAACGCGGCTTCACGGCCGTGAAGCACCAGCGCGAGGTCGGCACGGGCTACTTCGACGCGGTGACGACGACCATCGAGGCGCTGTCGTCCACCGCGGCGCTGAAGGGCAGCACCGAGGACGAGCAGTTCTTCGAGGCCAAGCACGCCTGATCTTCGCCACGCCACCCGGCAAGCACCAACGGGCCCCGCGGGGCCCGTTCTTGTTGCATTCAACACTGACCGCCCAGGCCGTTTGGCCTCTATGCGGCTCTATTTTGTCCAAATTGGACAAAACTGTATAGTCCGGCGTTATGCAGCAGATGTCCGCCAGTCGCGCCAAGCAGAACTTCGGTGAACTTCTTGAAGCGCTCGCCCAGGGGCCCGTGGCCATCGAGCGCCACAAGAAGGTCAAGGCCATCGTCTGTGCGCCAGAAGCCTATCGCGAACGAGGCGATGCCGGGCGCGCTGTGGAAGAACGGCGTGCCGCGCGCGATGCTCAGCACCTAGTTGAGAGAGACCGACTCATCAAGCACCAGAAGCTGGCCATCGACCTGTTGACCATGCCAGACGATCAACGCGAGCAACTCCTGCTGCGCGCACGTGCCGAAGTGGCGCGGTGGCGCCGCGACCGCTTGTGCAGCCCGGACTACGCCGACCGCTGGGACACGCTGCTCAATCAACCTGTAGAGGCCCTGGCGCGCGGCATGTGCGCTGACTCGCTCGGCTGGGGTCCGGCCCTGCGCCAGAACTCACCCTGGACGCTGGTGCTGCCGACGTGAGGCGTGAGTACTTGTTCAAGCTGTTCGACGAGGCTTGCCGACTGACCGGGCACCTGGACTATGTCGTCATCGGCAGTCTTTCGATTCTGGGCACCCAGGACGAAGATGAGTTGCCTGTAGAGATGTCGATGTCCATAGACATCGACAGCTACACCAAGGCCGACCCTGGTCGCATCAATGACCTTTCAACAGCCTTGGGCGAAGGTTCGGATTTTCACCGCGCCCACGGCTACTTTCTTGACCCGGTCTCGCCCAGTCTGGCGTCATTGCCCGATGGCTGGCAGGCCAGGATGACGTGCATCGCGCAGGGCAAGATCAACCTTTGGTTCATCGACCCTGACGACGCCGCCGTGTCCAAGTACGCGCGAAGCCAGCCGAATGATTCGCGTTGGATTCGGGCCGGCGTCCTGGCGGGACTGATTTCCCTGCCCAAGGTCAAGGCGAAGGTCGCGAGCACAGTGTTCCTTGACGCTGATGAAGAAGCCTTGGTCAGGCAGAAGCTGGCCGAAGACCTGGCCTGGTTCGAGACCGTCAAGAGCTTGCGCGGGTCAGGCATGAAGCCTGGCCGGTCTTGACGCCGGGGACGACTGGCAGGCTGGATGACGACCGACCACGCCGTTGGCAGGTCTGCCTCAGCCCGAGATGCCCGCCCCCTGCCGCCGCCAGTAGACCAGCGCCGCGAACAGGCCAGCGGCCACCGCCAGCGCGCCCAGCATGGCCGGGCTGGCAGCGGCCGACAAAGCTGCGCCAAAGTCGTTAGCGGCCCAGCCCGGCAGCGCATTCAAAACTTCCAACGCACTGGGCCTGTCGCCTGTCGGCGTTCGCTGGCTCGCGCCCAACAGGGCCGTGGCTGCCTCTGAACCCAAGCGCCCCAGCACTTCGCCCAGCACGGGCTGGCCGAACACGTACTTCAACACCACGCTGCCCAGCCCCAGGCCCACCGCCAACACCGGCAGACCCCAGCGCTTGAACAGCGCATTGCACAGCACCGCCAGCATGATGAGCGGCGACAACCACAAGGTGGCCAGCGGCAGGCCGGCCAGCACGCGGCCGGTCAAGGCCACCGTGGCGGCGATGATCTGACCCCAGGGCAATGACAGCCATTCCGAAAGACTCAAGAAACGCGTCACCACCAGCAGCGACAGCGCGTAACCGCCCAACAAGCCCACGACCAGCGCCA
>JANOLY010000143.1:0-5301 GCA_031420055.1 Burkholderiales bacterium
GGCCGCGGTGGCCGGCGACGTAAATGTGCGCGTTCTTCAGCATCGGCCCGCCTACTCGTGGTGGTCGTAGGCCTGGAAGCCGGCCAGCTTCACCAGGCTGTCGCGCTTGGCGGCGGTGTAGTCGCTTTCCACCATCTCGCGCACCAGTTCTTCGAAAGTGGTGGTCGGCACCCAGCCGAGCTTGGCCTTGGCCTTGCTCGGGTCGCCGAGCAGCGTTTCAACTTCGGTGGGGCGGAAGTAGCGCGGGTCGACACGCACGATCACCTCGCCGGGCTTGCACTTGGCGCGCAACTCGCCCTTCACCGGGGCGATCTTGGTGACGACGCCGATCTCGGCTTCGCCTTCGCCGCGGAATTCGAGTGTGATGCCGAGCTCGGCCGCCGAGCGCTCGACAAACTGGCGCACGCTGTACTGCACGCCGGTGGCGATGACGAAGTCCTCGGCCACCTCTTGCTGCAGCATCATCCATTGCATCAGCACGTAGTCGCGGGCATGGCCCCAGTCGCGCAGGGCGCTCAGGTTGCCCAGGTACAGGCAGTCTTGCAGGCCCAGGGCAATGCGCGCCACGGCGCGCGTGATTTTGCGCGTGACGAAGGTTTCGCCGCGCAGTGGGCTTTCGTGGTTGAAGAGGATGCCGTTGCAGGCGTACATGCCGTAGGCCTCGCGGTAGTTCACGGTGATCCAGTAGGCGTACATCTTGGCCACCGCGTACGGGCTGCGCGGGTAGAAGGGCGTGGTTTCCTTTTGCGGAGTCTCCTGCACCAGGCCGTACAGCTCACTGGTGCTGGCCTGGTAGAAGCGGGTCTTCTTGCTCAGGCCCAGGATGCGCATGGCCTCCAGCAAGCGCAGCGTGCCGATGCCATCGGCGTCGGCCGTGTACTCGGGCTGCTCGAAACTGACGGCCACGTGGCTCATCGCGCCCAGGTTGTAGATCTCGTCGGGCTGCACCTGCTGCACGATGCGGATCAGGTTGGTGCTGTCGGTGAGGTCGCCAAAGTGCAGCTTGAAGCGCTGGTGGTCGACATGCGGGTCTTGGTACAGGTGGTCGACACGGTCGGTGTTGAACAGCGATGAGCGGCGCTTGATGCCGTGCACGATGTAGCCCTTGGCCAGCAGCAGTTCGGCCAGGTAGGCGCCGTCTTGTCCGGTGACGCCGGTGATGAGTGCGGTCTTGGTCATGAATGGATGCTTTTGCGGGTGAGCGCGGAAGATATCACTGCAAGGCGACCGTACGGCGGGTCGTCGGCGGCGACAATTCACAGCGCGGGCATGAATCCCGCATTCGACGTTTCAAGGCAAGGGTGGATGGGCATGAAGGTCACCGTGGTGGGCACCGGGTATGTGGGATTGGTCACAGGCGCCTGCCTGGCCGAGATGGGCAACCACGTGGTCTGCGTGGATGTCGACGAGCGCAAGATCCGCGTGCTCAAGGAGGGCGGCATCCCCATCCACGAGCCGGGCCTGAAAGAGGTGGTGCACCGCAACGTGGCGGCCGGGCGGCTGCAGTTCACGACCGACATTGCCGCCTCGGTGGCGCACGGCACCATCCAATTCATCGGCGTGGGCACGCCGCCGGACGAAGACGGTTCGGCCGACTTGCAGTACGTGGTGGCAGCGGCCACCAACATAGGCAGCCACATGACCGACTACAAGGTCATCGTGGACAAGAGCACCGTGCCCGTGGGCACCGCAAACCGCGTGCGCGAGGCCGTCAAGGCCGCCCTGGTTGCGCGCGGGCTGGACATGGAATTCGCCGTGGTGTCCAACCCCGAATTCCTGAAAGAAGGCGCGGCGGTGGAAGACTGCATGCGGCCCGACCGCATCATCGTGGGCGCCGACGACGAGCGCGCCATCCTGCTGATGCGCGCCCTGTACACGCCGTTCATGCGCAACCACGACCGTATGCAGCTGATGGACGTGAAGAGTGCGGAGTTCACCAAGTACGCCGCCAACGCCATGCTGGCCACGCGCATCAGCTTCATGAACGAGCTGGCCAGGCTGGCCGACGCCGTGGGCGCGGACATCGAACAGGTGCGCAAAGGCATAGGCAGCGACCCGCGCATCGGCACCCACTTTCTCTACCCCGGCACGGGCTACGGCGGTAGCTGCTTCCCCAAGGACGTGAAGGCGCTCATCCACACGGGCCGCGAGAACGGCATCGAGCTCGGTGTGCTGCAGGCCGTGGAGGCCGCCAACGAGCAGCAGAAACACGTGCTGGTGAAGAAGATCGTGGCCCGCTTTGGCGAGGACCTGACAGGTCGCACCTTCGCCATCTGGGGCCTGGCCTTCAAGCCCAACACCGACGACATGCGCGACGCGCCCAGCCGCGTGATCATCGAAGAGCTCAGCCGCCGCGGCGCCGCGCTGCGCGCCTACGACCCAGTGGCCATGGAAGAAGCCGCGCGGGTCATGCAAGGCACGGCGGGCCTGAGCTTCATGGCCCACCAGGCACAGGCGCTGGAAGGTGCCGACGCGCTGGTGGTGGTGACGGAGTGGAAGGAGTTCCGCAACCCCGATTTCGACGCCATCAAAGCCACGCTCAAGCAGCCGCTGGTGTTCGACGGCCGCAACATCTACGACCCGGCACTGATGCGCAGCCTGGGTGTCGAATATCACGGCATCGGGCGCGGCCTGCGGGCAGCGCATTGATTGCGGTTACACTCCGACGGTAGATTTCAGCAAGACCTTTGATTGTTTGACGGTGTCTCGCTGCACCTGGCCCCTTGCGGGCCGCGCCGCAGCAGGTTCCTTGATCGGTTATTTATCTTCGCCGCATATCTGCACTGCGTCAGCATGTGCTGCGCAGCAACCGTGAAAGGAATTCAACATGTCCACAGAAACACAATCAGGCACCGTCAAGTGGTTTGACGACGGCAAGGGCTTCGGCTTCATCACCCCCGACGGTGGTGGCAAGGACCTATTCGCCCACTTCAGCGAAATCCAATCGACCGGCGGCTTCCGCAGCCTGGCCGAAAACCAGAAGGTGCAGTTCGAAGTCAAGCAAGGCCAAAAGGGCCCGCAAGCTGCGAACATCCGCGCCGCTGCCTGAGCGTCCAAGCCCAGTCAGAAAAAACCGCAGCCAAGGCTGCGGTTTTTTTTCGTCCCGGCCTCTATCGCGCCGGCAGGTCGGCCGCGGCCAGCAGCGGCGCAGCGGCGTCCTTGGGCGCCAGCAGCGGCTGCGTCAGGCCCGCGGGCAGCGGCCAGGTGATGGCGATGGCCGGGTCGTCCCAGCGGATGCTGCGTTCGCAGTCCTTGGCGTAGACGTCGGTGGTCTTGTAGAGAAAGTGGGTGTCGTCCTCGAGCGCCATGAATCCATGGGCGAAGCCTTCGGGCACCCACATCTGGCGGCGATTGGCAGCACTCAGCTCCATGCCCACCCAGTGCCCGAAGGTGGCTGACCCGGCGCGGATGTCCACCGCCACATCAACGGCGCTGCCGCGCACCACGCGCACCAGCTTGCCCTGCGCATGCGGTGGCAACTGGTAGTGCAGCCCGCGCAGCACGCCAGCCTGGCTGCAGGAGTGGTTGTCTTGTACGAACGGCCGCGGCGCGGGCAGGCCGATGGCGGCCAGCGCGGCATCGAAGCGCGCCTGGTTGTGGCTTTCGCAGAACCAGCCGCGCTCGTCGCCGAAAACAGCGGGCTCCACGATGACGACGCCAGGCAGAGTGGTGGGAATGAGCTTCATGGCAGAAGGATTCAGAACGCCTTCTCGCGCAGCACCTGCATCAGGTACTGGCCGTAGCCGTTCTTCATCATCGGTGCGGCGAGCCTTTCAAGCTGCGCGGCATCGATCCAGCCGCTGCGGTAAGCGATCTCTTCCGGGCAGGCCACCTTCAGGCCCTGGCGGCGTTCCAGTGTGGCGATGAACTGGCCGGCTTCGAGCAAGCTGTCGTGGGTGCCGGTGTCCAGCCAGGCATAGCCGCGGCCCATGATCTCGACTTCGAGCTGTGCTTGCCGCAGGTACTGCGCGTTGACCTCGGTGATCTCAAGCTCGCCGCGCGCGCTGGGCTTGATGGCGGCGGCGATGCCGCACACCTGTTCGTCGTAGAAGTACAGGCCCGTGACAGCGTAGTTGCTGCGCGGCGCCTGGGGCTTTTCTTCGATGCTCAAGGCCCGCTGTTGCGCGTCGAAGGCCACCACGCCGTAGCGCTCGGGGTCGTTGACGTGGTAGGCGAAGACGCTGGCACCTGTCGTGCGTGAATGCGCGCGCTGAAGCAGGCTGTGGAAGTCGTGACCGTAAAAGATGTTGTCGCCCAGCACCAGCGCGCTGGGCTGGCCGGCCACGAAGTCACGCCCGAGGATGAAGGCCTGGGCCAGGCCGTCGGGACTGGGCTGCACGCAGTAGCGGATCTGCATGCCCCAGCGGCTGCCGTCACCCAGCAGCGACTCGAAGCGCGGTGTGTCCTGCGGTGTGCTGATGAGCAGCACCTCGCGCATGCCGGCCAGCATCAGTGTGCTGAGCGGGTAGTACACCATGGGCTTGTCGTAGATGGGCAGCAGCTGCTTGCTGATCGCCAGGGTGGCCGGGTGCAGCCGGCTGCCGGAGCCGCCGGCCAGGATGATGCCTTTGCGTTGCATGGGTTGGGTTCCGTCAGCGGTAGGTGATTTCGGTCAGCATGCGCTCGACGCCGCCTTGCCAGTACGGCAGGCGCAAATCGAACGCAGCCTGCAGCTTGCGCGTGTCCAGCCGCGAATTCAGCGGCCGGGGCGCGGGCAGCGGGAAGGCCGTGGCGGGCACGGCGCGAACGGCGTCGGGCGCCACCTTCACGGGCAGGCCGTGGCTGCGTGCCCATTCGATGACATGCCGCGCGTAGCCATGCCAGCTGGTCTGGCCGTCGGCCACGCAGTGGTAGGTGCCGTTCAGGGCGGCGTCAGCGCGCAGGCGGCGCAGGGCGTGGGCGGTGACATCGGCCAGCAGGTCGGCGCCGGTGGGCGCACCGATCTGGTCGTCGATGACGGTGAGCGCGTCGCGCTCGGCGGCCAGCTTGAGCATGGTGCGCGCGAAGTTGCCACCGCGAGCGGCGTAGACCCAGCTGGTGCGCAAGATGAGGTGTTGGCAGCCGCTGGCGCGGATGGCGTCTTCGCCTTCCAGCTTGGTGCGGCCGTAGACGCTGAGCGGGCCGGTGGCGGCCGTCTCGTCGCGCGCGTGGCTGCCGCTGCCGTCGAAGACGTAGTCGGTGCTGTAGTGCACCAGCAGCGCGCCGAGTGCGGCCGCTTCATGCGCCAGCACGCTGGGCGCGGTGGCGTTGAGGGTGCGCGCGAAGTCGGGTTCGCTCTCGGCCTTGTCGACGGCGGTGTGG
>JANOLY010000144.1:0-4328 GCA_031420055.1 Burkholderiales bacterium
CCTTGGCCGATGCATCAACTGCAGGGCCGCGCGCCAGATGAATGCCGTGTTCGTCACCACGTACCGCCGCCCCAGCCGCCCCGGTTCGCTAGCCAGGCGATGCAGCCACTCCAGCCCGTGTTCGCGCATCCAGGCCGGTGCGCGGGCCACCGTGCCGGCGTGGAAGTCGAAGGCCGCGCCCACGCCCACCATCACGGCGTGCACGCGGCCGCGGTGGGCGGCCATCCACAGTTCCTGCTTGGGGCAGCCCAGGCCGACCCACACCGTGCCCGCGCCGCTGGCGTTGATGGCTTGTACGTCGGCCTCGGCTTCGGCTGCGCTGGGTGGGCGCAAGGGCGGGCTCAGCGCCCCGGCAATGCGCAGCGCCGGCCAGCGGGCGTGCAGCTGCTGTTGCAGGCGCTTCAAGGTGGCTTCGGTGCTGCCGTACAGGAAGATGGCCTCGCCTTGTTCAGCGGCGTGCGCGCAGTAGTCCAGCATCAGGTCGGGGCCACTGACACGGGCCTGGGTGGCCAGGCCTTGGCGGCGCAGCATCCAGGCCACTGGCGCGCCGTCGGGCGTGGCCAAATCGGCACTGGTGATGGCGTGCATGAAGGCCGGGTCCTGCGTGGCTGTGACCACCGAGTGCACGTTGCAGATGCAAACCACGCGGCTTTCGCGCCGTTGGGCCCAGCCCGCGATGCGTGCCACCGCGCCGGCCATGGTGACGGCGTCGATGGGCGCGCCCAGCACCTGCCGGGTTTGTCTTGGGGCGTCGGGCGGTGCAGTCAAGGCGAGCGGTTCAGGGTGGGGTTGATGCGGCAGCAGGCCGCGATCTTGACACCATCACTGTGACTGCCCGCGCGGGGCGGCGTCAGTTTGCCGGCAAGGCACAGCCAGCAGCGTTGACTGCGGTGTTGGGGCTGGTTGCGGGGCAGCTGTCCTGGCTGTCGGCAATGCCGTCGCGGTCGCTGTCGGCCAAGGTGGGTTCCTGGCCGTAGTACAGCACCGAGCTGCGAGCGGGCAGGCGTTGCGGCCAGGTCATGGGGCTGTGGTCGGACAGTCGCACCAGACGCGTGCAGGCCATCGCCTGTGCCGTGGGCAGGGGGCAGGAGGACTGGATTTCGCTGTTGCCGGCGTTGACCACCGCGCCGGTGAGAAAGGCCACGGGCTCCAGAGACACCGGCACGAGTTCGAGGTTGGCCAATGTCACCATGCGCCCAGGCGCCAGCCCTTCGATGTCGATGCGCGCGCCGTTGTCGCCGGTGACGGGGTCGCGTGCGGTCACCGTCTTCGTGACCTGGAAAGTGACGGTGTGTCGCCGCCAAGTGCGGCCGATGTTGGCCTGCAGTGAACGGTCCGACAAGGTCTCGTAGCTGTTGTTGCCGCCACCTCCGCGGCGCAGCACCAGGTAGGTGGGTTGCTTGTCCTGGTCGCCCAGCAGGTCCACCGACAGGCGCAGCCACTGTCCGGCGCTGACGCTGAAGTTGGGCGATGCCACCAGCGAGCTCGATCCGCCGGCCTGCACGCTCAGGCACCAGCCCCGGGGGCAGGCGGCGCGCAGCAGGGCGGGTTGCGGTGCCGTGGCGCTGTAGGTGGCCCAGCCGCCCAGGTCGGTGGCCAGCCCGGTGTTGGGTACCGCGTTGGCGCCAGTCACGCGGTAGGCGGCAAAGGGTGTCGTGCTGACGCCGCTGCCGCCCACGTCGTGCCCACGGGGCAGCGTGCTGGCGGCCGCGGCTTGCCATTGCGCCAAGGTGTAGGCCATGGTGCCGGCGGGCGTGCTGTCCAGCACGGCGATGGCGGTGCCGCGGTCGGCGTACTGGTTGTTGTTGATGGTGGCAAAGGCGTTGGTGGGGCCGAAGGCGTTGGTCATCAAGATGCCCACGCTGCCAGGCACCACGGTGGCGATCTGGTTGCCGGTGATGACGTTGCCGACCACGTCGCCGGCCGGGTTCTCGCGGTTGCGTGTGGACTGCAGCCAGATCTGGCTGCGCCGGTTGGCGAACAGGTGGTTGCCGCTGAGGGTGTTGCGCGACGACACGTGGACCTGGATGCCGTTGTCGGCGTCGACCACGGTGTTGTTCTCGACGAGCGAGGCCACCGTGGTTTCGTCCAGGTAGATGCCTTGGGCTGCCGTGGCGCGCTCGGCCGGTGGCAGGCCGGGCAGGTAGCCACGCGAGCGCACGACGACGTTGCCACGGATGGTGACGTCACTGGACAGCCAGGTGTAGATGCCGGCGCAGTCGTCCAGCGTGCTGCACGCGCCATGGACGAAGTTGCCCTCGACGCGGCTGCCGCTGTGGATGCGGATGCCGATGTAGCCGCTGTTGACGACCACGTTGTCGCTGACCACGGCATGGCTGCCGGCCACGATGGCGCCGCGGCTGCGGCGCGGCAGGCTGACGGGCGTTTCACCTTGCATTTGCACGGCGGCGTCGCGCACCAGGTTGCCACGCACGACCAGGCCGCGGGCCTCGCCCACGGTGTTGGTTTCGCCGGCGATGGCGTCGGTGCCGCAGCGCGTGAAGCTGCTGCCTTCGACGATGTTGTTGGTGCTGCCGGCCGCGACCAGGCAGAAGTCGGCCGTGTCTTCGACCACGCCGTTGCGGAACTGCACCGAACTGGTCAGTGCCAGGTTCACGCCCAGCCCGGTGCGGCGCACCGTCAGGCCATCGATAACGACATGAGAGCGGCCCTGCTGGTCGATGCCGGTGGGCAGCACCACAGCAGCCAGGCCAGCCGGCGGCGCGGCGGAATCGGGCGTCCACAACAGCAACTGCCGCGCGGCGGCGTCGTAGGCCCATTCGCGCGGCCGGTCCAGCATCCAAGGCTGCCCCACCAGCAAGTAACCCCAAGCCTTGAGCGCCGGGTAGGACGTGGGCGTGGCCAGCCGCAGGCGTGCGCCTTCGACGGCGCTCACCGTGGTCTCGTGCAGGTACCAGGCGTTGACGCGGGTGATCACGCGCGTGCCGGGGGCGATCTGCACGCCGGGTGGCAATTGCAGGTCGGCGCCGGTGACCAGCGTGTCGCTGCGCGGCAGGCCGTCGACCTGCACGGTGCTGCTGTCGGCCGCCAGGCTCAGGTAGGGCGAGCCAGCCTGGGCCGGGCTTTGCGGGTTGGGGTGGCGGGCTTCGATCAACGGGCCTGATGCCGCACCGACGAGCTGCAAGGCGGTGGTGTCCAGCGCGGCCTTGTAGATGCTGCCGGCCTGCAGCGACCAGGCGGTTGCGGGCAACACCACACTGCCATCGATGGTGGGCCGGGTGGCAGCGGTGCAGCCGGTGGCGGGTGCCATCACACGCAGCGGGCTGACGGCCGTGCCGCTGGCGGGCACACGCAGGGTCTCGCGCCAGTTGCTGCCGCAGGCAAGCACCAAGGTGTCGCCGGGGCCCAGGTTGCTTTGCATCACGCGCGCCAGACTCTTCCACGGGCCCACGCCGTTGCTGCCGGCGCTGGCGGCGCGGCCATCGTTGGTGTCGTCGCCAAAACGGCTGTCGACATGAAAGCTGCGGCCGCTGGCCCCGGTGCTGGGCAGCGCCGACACGGACTGGGGCAGCTCCGGTACACCACCCACCGTGAGGCCGGCGTCGGCGCTCAAGGCGCGCGCCGTGCCGACGGTATCGGCCAGCGTTGGCCCGGCCGGGACGCTGGGGGTGGCGCCTGTGTCCGCGCCTGTGTCCGCGGCTGTGGGCGCCGGCGCAGGCGCACTGGCCGCCGGAGCCACAGACAGCGTCGTTGTCTGTGTCGACGCAGCGCTGTCACCGCCGCCTCCACCACACGATGAAAGCACAGCACAGACAAGCGCGGCGCCGAGGCTACTCATGGGCAGTCTCGATAGCAGGGCACGGGTGGGCATACCCCATTTATCGGTTTTCGATCGTCGGAATTGAGGGCCATCGGCAGGCCAATCTCGGTTTTCAGCGTATGCCTTTGCCGACCGCTACCTGGCGCGCTGAATGGCCGGCAACTGGCGGCGGTGGGCAGCAGAACCATCACCTCTTCAGAAGCCAAACCGCCCCGTCCTTGAATGTCTGTCAGTGTCGAGCCAAGTTCGTCCTTCACCGCCGGCCGCGCGGTTGATCTATGGAGTCGACAACGACTTTGACGCGAGCGGTCTGGCGGGGCGAGCCTGCGGGCCTGAACTTCCAGAACCGCGACGGGTTCGTGCCGCCCTACCAGGCGCGGCAGTTGATCGAGATGATTCGCAAGTACGGAGGTGCCGACGAATGAACCACTACCCCATCAACATCTTCTGGAGCGAGGAAGACGCCGGTTACATCGCCGATGCGCCGGACCTGCCCGGCTGCAGCGCCTGGGGCGCGACCGAGTCCGACGCTGCGCGCGAGGCGCAA
>JANOLY010000145.1:0-1787 GCA_031420055.1 Burkholderiales bacterium
CCAGGGCATATGACGACTCCTTCAACATGCCGGGCGTGGTCTCGAAGACATCGCGCATCACCGAAGCGATGAAAGGAATCACCATGATCGCCAGAATGATGCCGGCCGACAGGATGCCTATGCCCACGGGGGCACCCGACACCAAGGCCCCCAGCACGGGCACGCCGGTCAACAGGGCCTGCGCCGGTTCTTGCACGTACTTGGCCAGCAAGGGGCCGAAGACCATCAGACCCCACATGCCGTAGACGATGCTGGGCACAGCGGCCAGCAGTTCGATGGCCGTGCCCAGTGGCCGGCGCAGCCAGTTCGGCGAAAGTTCAGTGAGGAACAGCGCGATGCCAAAACTCACCGGCACGGCGATCAGCAAGGCGATGAACGAGGTCGCCAGCGTGCCGTAAATCATCACCAAGCCGCCGAACTTCTCTTCGACGGGGTCCCATTCGGCGTTGACCAGAAAGCTCAGGCCGTACTTCGAGATCGCCGGCCAGGCGCTGATGGTCAACGAAAGAATGATTCCGGCCAGCAGCGCCAGGGTCAGCCAGGCGGCGCCGTGAGCGAGCGCCAAGAACAAGCCGTCGGCCCAGGGAGTGCGTCTGGCGCGGGCGGGGGGGCCGCCTCCCAGGGCCGACTTTTCCATGTTCTCTTTGGTGTGGAACGGTTCGGCAGGGAGTGTAGCGGCCACGTGTTGCTCAATTCTTGTTCAGGCAGCGGCACACCGCGGGGCTGACAGGCCGCCCGTATGCTGCGCGCGTCTGTGCGTTACTTGAAAGCGACCGGCTTGCCGGCAGCGTCCTTGACATCAGCCCAGGCGCGACGCGACAGCGCCTTGACCGATTCCGGCAGAGGTACGTACTCGAGATCCGAAGCCATCTTGTCGCCGTTCATGTAGGCCCAGTCAAAGAACTTCAGGGAGTTCGTGGCCTGCATCGGCTTGTCCTGCACCTTGTGCATCATGATGAAGGTGGCGCCGGTGATGGGCCAGCTGTCCTTGCCCGGTTGGTCGGTGAGGATCTGGAAGAAGCTCCTGGCCCAGTCGGCACTGGCCGCGGCCGCCTTGAACGCGGTGTCGTCAGGTGCCACAAAACCGCCCGCCTGGTTGCGCATCAGCACGTGAGACATCTTGTTCGACTTGGCGTACGAATATTCGACGTAGCCCAGCGAGTTCGGCAAACGCTGGACGAAAGCGGCCACGCCCTCGTTGCCTTTGCCACCTGCGCCCGTGGGCCAGTTCACGGCCGAACCTTCGCCTACCTTGCTCTTCCATTCCGCGTTGACCTTGGACAGGTAGTTCGTGAAGATGAAGGTGGTGCCCGAACCGTCCGCGCGGCGCACCACGGCAATGGCCGAGTCCGGCAGCGGCACACCGGGGTTCAGCGCGACCAGCGCGGGGTCGTTCCAGCGCGTGACCTTGCCCAGATAGATGTCACCCAGAACCTGGCCGGTCATGCGCACCTGACCGGCCGTGAGACCCTTGACGTTGAGCACAGGCACGACGCCGCCGATCACCGTGGGGAACTGAATCAAACCGTCCTTGGCCAGATCAGCGTCAGTCAGCGGCACGTCAGAGGCGCCAAAGTCCACCGTCTTGCCGCGAATCTGGCGCATTCCCGCGCCAGAACCCACCGACTGGTAGTTGATGCGGGCGCCTGTGGCCTTGTTGTAGGCGTCGGCCCACTTGGCGTACAGCGGTGCGGGGAACGACGCGCCAGCGCCGGTCACGTCTTGCGCGAATGCGGCACCGGTCACGCATGCCAGGGAAGCCACAAGCAGCGAGCTTCGGGTGATCG
>JANOLY010000146.1:0-1539 GCA_031420055.1 Burkholderiales bacterium
CGCCGCGGTGGCCAGCGGCTTGCGGCTGCTGCGGCGCTGGATCATCAGCGCCAGCTCGGCCTTCTTGTAGAACCCCTGCACCGCGCGCGGCGGGTACATGGCGTCGTCCCAGATCCAGTGCTCATAGCCGTTGGAACAGAAGATCACCGGTCGCTGGCCGTACTGCGTTTCCAGACAGTCGGCATACAGCTTGGCCTGCTGCTGGCCCTCTTTCGCCCCCTTCTTCGTGCGCTTGGCTTCCACCAGCGCCAGCGGCTTGCCGTCGTCGCCCCACAGCACGTAATCCACGAAGCCCTTGCCCTTCTCGTTCGGCATGCCGCTGACCTCGACCTCGAAGTTCTTCTTCGGGTCGAGGTGCCAGCCGGCCTCCTTCAGCTACAGGTCGATGAAGTTGTCGCGGGTTTGTGCTTCTGTATAGTCGTGCGTGTCGGGTGTGGCGGCGTTCGCCACCTTGGCGGCGGCCACCTCCTCGCGCAGTCGGGTCAGCTCCGCACCCAGCGCTGCCGCGGTGCCCAGCAGCGCGGAGAGCTTTTCATCGCGCTCAGCGAGCTGCGCCTGCAGCTTTTGCAACTGGTCAAGGGTCTGCGGTGGCACGGCCGGTGCTGCGGCGGCAGGCGGAGCCAGCAGCGCCGGGTTGAAGACCAACCCAGGGTCGGGCCGCCCGCGTTGGCCGTAGGTGCGCGCCAGCCAGTAGCCGATGTGGAACAGCTCGCGCGTGGCCACCAAGGCATCGGCCGGCAGCACCTTGCGGGTGCTGTGCACGGCCTGGTTGCCGAGTTCCTTGATCACCTTGGTCTTGGTGAACACGGCCTCGCCCACCACCCGGGCGAAGCTGGGCTCGTGGATCAGCGCGCTCAGGTTGTCTTGGTAGGGCAAACGCAAGCCACCGTCATGCTTGTAGAGCCAGGCCACCGCCATTTCCAGCGTGCGCCGGGCATAGAAGCACGCGGCCCGCGCGTCGCTGTGCGCCATGCTTTCGGCTCGGGTGGCCGACTCGTGCAGCAGCGGCCACTCAGCCAGCAGGAAGGCGAAGTTGCTCATGCCTGCTGGCCATGGACTGCACGCGGCTCAGCCGAGCAATGGATTGGAGATCGTGAGCCGGCCGTCAACCACCTGGCCGTGCTGCATGTCTTCGCTGTACAGCGTTGAACAGCCGGCATCCAATGCGGCGGCCACGATCAGGCTGTCCCAGAAACTGAACGACGCGGTCTCGCGCAATCGCGATGCCAGCAGGTGTTGCTGCTCGCTGGACGGGTGCAGTTCACAGGTCAGGTACCAGTCCTGAATCACCCGCTGGACATCTGCCTCACCCAGCTTGGCCTTTTTCAGCAAGTTGCTGCAGACCTCGCGCACGATTTGCGAATTGATGACGGGCCTGTCCACACGGTTCAACAAGTCGCTTGCGCGGTGGTGCTTCTGGTCAGCCCCGGCATCGCCAGCCAGCACCAAGGCATGCAGCCAGATGTTCGAGTCGACGAACTCACGGGCGGGCATTGGCCTCTTCCCGGCTCATCGGTGTGAAGCCAGGCACTACGAAAG
>JANOLY010000147.1:0-1933 GCA_031420055.1 Burkholderiales bacterium
ACGCGGACTACAGCCGCAAATGGAGGCGCGGTTCTCGGTAAAGAGCGCTTCCGCCAAGTAACGGGCATCAAGGAAAGCGACTGGGCGGGCAAGCATTGGGCACGTTGGTCGGATGCAGTGGCAGAAGTGAGCATGATCACCTTCAACGATGGCAATCTGCCCCGTTTTGATCAAGCAGCGTGATGGAGCGATGGTGACCCCCCTCGGGGAACTTGATTAAAAGCGCCCTTTGGGGGAGCCTCTGGGTTACCACACCTCGAGGCCTCGCCAGTGTCCCACTTTCTTCTTCAAGACCCCAGGTTCTTTCAATTGCTGCTGCGCGTCGATCAGGAATTTGCCCAGCAGACCCGTGTCGGTGGATGCGCGTGCGGCGGTGTGCTGCATCGTGGCAACTATCCCCGCAAGCCTCGTGGCTGTTTGCCAGAAGTCCGATCCGACTTTGAATCTCGCTTCAGTTTTTGCTGCAGCATCTGTCGCAAACGCACGACATCGATGTCCGTTCGATTCCTGGGCCGGCGCGTCTACCTGGCGATGGCGGTGGTTCTGTTGTCTGCCCGGCATGCCGGGCAGACAACAGCGGCCAGTCGCGCGGCGAGCCTGCTCGATGTACCGGTTCGCACCCTGGCGCGTTGGCGGTGCTGGTGGCAGGAGCAATTCCCCTTGACCCTGCTGTGGCGAGGCGCGTGCGCGCGCTTTGTGCCGCCGGTCGTGGCGCTTGCGATGCCCACGTCCTTGCTTGCCCGCTTCACCGGTCCGTCAGCCCATTCGCTGATGCGGATGCTGGTCTTCCTGACCCCTCTGACGGGTTGCGTGATCACGCTGGGCAAGGTCCGCTAATCACCCGCAGAGGATGCGCATAGTCAAATTCGAGCGGGCTTTGTAGTCTCCCCAACAAGCTGCGGTGCCGCCGGCGCCGCCTTCTTGGGAGAGCCTCTTGACTGTCACGAACGATCCGGCGCAGCGCGACCGGTGGGCGCGTTTGCGCTTCTCCATCATCGGCCCTTTGCTGGCCGCGCCGCCCGGACCGGGTGAACTGCAAGGCGCATTGGCGGCGCTGTGCGCCAAGGTCTGGCGCCATCCATTGAGCGGCCTGGATATGCGCTTTGGCATCTCCACGCTGGAGCGCTGGTACTACGCGGCCCGGCGCGCTGGCGATCCAGTGGCGGCGCTGAAGAACCGCTTGCGCGACGACGTGGGACGATTCCCCAGCCTGACTCCTGTGGTCATTGAGGCGCTCACGGCGCAGTACCGTGAGCACCCCGGCTGGACGATGCAACTGCATGTGGACAACCTGCGCGTCGTACTGGCCGCCAACCAAACTCCATTGCCCTCGTACCCGACCATCCGACGCTATCTGCTGGCCCAGGGAATGCGCCGACAGACCCGCCCCCAACGGGCCAGCGAAGGGGCACTGGCCGCACGCGAGCGGCTCGAACATCTGGAAGTGCGCAGCTTCGAGGTCGATCACGTCAGCGCGTTGTGGCACCTCGATTTCCACCACGGATCGCGCCGCGTCGTGACCGCGCAAGGTGAATGGGTCAAGCCGTACCTGCTGGGAGTGATCGATGACCGCTCCCGTCTGGTGTGTCACCTGCAGTGGTACCTCAACGAGACAGCGCACAGCCTGGTGCATGGCCTGTGCCAGGCCTTCATGAAGCGCGGTTTGCCGCGCGCGCTGATGACCGATAACGGGGCTGCGATGCTCTGCGATGAAACCGTCACTGGCCTGGCTGGCCTGGGCGTCGTGCACCAGACCACCTTGCCCTACTCACCGTACCAGAACGCCAAGCAGGAGTCCTTCTGGGGCCGTGTCGAAGGCCGTCTGATGGCCATGCTCGAAGGCGAGCGCGCCTTGACGCTGGAGCTTCTCAACCAGGCCACCCAGGCCTGGGTGGAGCAGGAGTACCACCGCACCCACCATTCGGAGATCGGC
>JANOLY010000148.1:0-3326 GCA_031420055.1 Burkholderiales bacterium
GGCCGCCGAGCAGTGAGGCGCCGCGATGTACATGACACACAACGCCCACCGGGCGGGCCTGGCCGAACCTGATCGGTCCACAAGTGAAACAGCCGACGTTGCGAGCGCCGGCCGAATCGAAGAGCAAGGAGGAACAGACGGTGCCAATTCTGCCGCAAGCGCGGCCGTAGGGGAAGCCGACAAGGCATTCACCACGCTGCGCGCCATGCTGGCCCTGCGCGGGTTCGCACTGGGCATCGTGAGCGACGGCGAGCGCGGCACTGCATACATGGTCCACAAGTGGTCGATGAGCCGCGAACTGCCCAGCCTGACGGAAGTGCGGGCTTTCTCCGAACGCGCAGGGGTGTCGCATGGGTGAGTTCATCAAGGACCGCCTGCCGGACGTGGAGAGCTATTTCGACGCCGAAGCCGTGCCCCTAGTCGGGCCTGGCCCCTGGAAGTCCGGGCCATGCCACTTTCACGGCAGCCGCGACTCCCTGCGCGTTAACGTCAAGTCCGGCGGCTGGGTTTGCATGGCCTGCGGCGTAAAGGGCGGCGACGTGCTGGCGTATCACATGCAGGTGAACAGCATGGGGTTCGTGGAAGCTGCGCGCGAGTTGGGTGCCTACGTTGACGACGGCCGGCGCTACGGCGGCAAGACGACCGCCACCACGCTGTCGGCGCGCGACGCCATGCAAGTGGTGGCGCACGAGCTGCTGGTGCTGTTCGTCGTCATCGCCGATATACGCGCTGGCGTCATCCCTACCGACACCGATTGGCAACGCTTTCTAGCCGGCGCTGGCCGCGTCGAGACACTGGCGCGGGAGTTCGTAGCATGAGCGCCGCCACCATCAAGAAGCCAGACTTCAGGCGCCTAGAGGGGTCTGCGTCGAGGATTGACGAGGGCATCAAGTCAAAGTCTGCGTCCGACGACGACGACCACCACCGCAATGCCCCCAGGCCCGACCCCGCCTGTCTGTATGGGCTCATCGGCGACATTGCCCGCGCAGCCGGCGCCACCACCGAGGCCAGTCCCTTCGCGACCGCGCTGAACGCCCTGGCCTACCTCGGCTGTTGCCTCGGGCGCGGCCCGTACATGCCAGTGGGCAACACCTACCACCACGCGCGCCTGTTCACTATGCACGTCGGGCGCAGCGGACGCGGGCGCAAGGGCGATGCCGTCTCGCTAGTCGACCGGGTGGACATGGCGCTGCGGGCGGCCTGCCCGGAACTGGCGCCGCAGGTGCATCGCGGCGGGCTGTCGTCTCGTGAAGGCCTGGCCTTTCTGATCCACGACGGGTTCAGGGAGGGCAAGAACGAGGTCGAGCCGATCCATGACAAGCGGCTCTGGGTGCGCGAAAGCGAATTCGCCAACGTCCTGCACCAGACCAAGCGCGACGGCAACACGCTGTCGGCCGCGCTGCGCGACTGCTGGGATGGCGTGCCTATCAAGCCGGCGACGAAGTCCAACCGGATTTCGGCCAGCCACCCGCACGTCAGCATGAGCGCGGCAGTGACTACCACCGAGCTGTTGTCGCTAATCGAGCAGCGCGAGCTGTCCAATGGGTTCGCAAACCGCTTCATGGTGATCTTCAGCGAGCGCACGAAGCTGGAGCCGTTCCCGAAGTCCACGCCCCAGGCTGACGTTGACGCGCTGGCCGTGCGGCTGGCCGAGGTGCTGAAGTTCGCCCAAGCTGAACGCTGGGTTGACCGCGACCACATGCACGTCAGTCTGTCGCCTGAGGCGGCGAAGGACTACGGCGCGCTCTACCTCGGCGAACTGAACCGCTACGACTACGGCCCGCTGGTGACGGGGCTGCTTGAGCGCAGGGCGCCCGTGCTGCTGCGCATCGCCATGATCTTCGCCCTGACGGACTGCACCCAGATCGTCGCGCGCAAACACCTCGCGGCGGCTCTGGCGTGGATCCATTACTGGACGGACTCCGTGCGATTTGTCTTCAGCAGCGGCGCCCAGGAACGCGCCCAGGCTGAGGTTGCCGACTCGGCGAAGAAGATCGTCGCGTACCTGGCCGTCAACGGGCGCCAGCCGCGCACGAAGATCAACGTCGAGTGCTTCCAGGGCAGGCTGTCGCGCGACCGGCTAGACGAGGCTATCGATGAGCTGCTGCAAGCCACACCGCCGGCCATCGTCGTCGAGGTCGAGCAGCGCAAGGACGGCCCGGGCTCGCCGACGAAGTTCTATCAACTGGCGGCGAACTCAGCGAAATCAGCGGATCGTGAGGATTCACGCGGGCTTACAGCCGACTCAGTGCCCGGCGAAGTCACCGAAACCAGCGAAGTCTGGAACGGCGCTGACACCTCTTTTCGCTCAGTTCGCCCGCCGGCGAAATCAGTGGAATGCCGCGCCAGCACTCACGTTTCGCTGAATTCGCTGATTTCGCCAGCGGACACAGACACCGAGGCATTCTGATGAGTGCCCGCGACCTGCTGAACGACCTGCTGACCGCCGGCTTCGCGCTCGACGTGGCGGGCGGGAAGCTGCTGGTGACGCCGGCCAGCGCGTTGACCGACGACCTGCGCGACAGGCTGCGGGCCGGCAAGTCGGCGCTGCTGGTGCTGCTGGCTCGATCCGCACCAGTCAACCACCATGCCGACGACCACCATGCTGTCGTCGGCCAGAAGTGCGTCGACTGCCGGCACCTGACCCGCGTCAACACCTGCTGCGAGCCGGTGGCAGCCGGGCTGCTGACCGAAGACGAGGGCTTCGGCATCGCCTGGCCGGCGGAAGGACACGGCGTAGCGTGCCCGGCCTTCACCGGCAAGATGCCCACGGCGGCCGCTGATCGGCCCCACAGGCTGACGAACGACGATGCCGGCAGGTGCCACGCCTCTTGCTGGAACGATGCCGAGATAGCGGCCTTCATGGCGAGGACGGAACGCTTCGCAGTGCTGGGCCGGACCGATGCTGCCGACCTGGCGGAAAGGCTGACGCTGCGCGACCGTGACGGCGACGACCGGCGGTTGTGCCTGGAATGCACATGGCTCGGCGACACGGGCCGGTGTCTGGCGGCGGCGACCGGACGCATACCCGGCGCGGATCGGCGGCTTGAGCCGGCGCAAACCATCTTGCAGCGGTGTGGCGCCTTCGGGCTGCGCAAGGGGTTGCCTTGACGTCCGAAAAGAAAGTGCCCGGCCATATGGATCGGGCGCACGGCAGATCACAGGCCGAACGTCGCAAGCGAACGAGCAGCCTCGCCACCGCCGGCGGTCTGGCCAATGTCGGTGTAATCGCCACCTATCAAAGCGGACTGTTCAACGCTGATGACCTGGACATCCTCGAATGCAGGCACGAAGTCGTGAAGCGGATAGGGCAGGTGCATGACGGC
>JANOLY010000149.1:0-5674 GCA_031420055.1 Burkholderiales bacterium
GCCTCGATGGCCTCGCCCTCGGGCATCTTCAGCCGGTCCATGATGGAACGCACGCGCTCGCCGGCAAAGATGCGCATCAGCGAATCGTCCAGCGACAGGTAGAAGCGGCTGGCACCCGGGTCGCCCTGGCGGCCCGAGCGGCCACGCAACTGGTTGTCGATGCGACGGCTCTCGTGGCGCTCGGTGGCCACGATGCGCAGGCCGCCGGCGGCCTTGACCTGCTCGTGCAGGCTTTGCCATTCGTCGGTGAGCTGCTTGGCGCGAGCCTTGCGCTCGTCGTCAGACAGCGCCGGGTCGGCCTCGAGGAACTGCGTCTGCTTTTCGACGTTGCCACCCAGCACGATGTCGGTGCCGCGCCCGGCCATGTTGGTGGCGATGGTGATCACGCCGGGCCGGCCGGCCTGAGCCACGATCTCGGCCTCTTTGGCGTGCTGCTTGGCGTTGAGCACCTGGTGCGGAAGTTTCTGCTTGACGAGAAGGTCAGACACCAGCTCGGAATTCTCGATCGACGTGGTGCCCACCAGCACGGGTTGGCCGCGTTCGTGGCAGTCGCGGATGTCCTTGACCACCGCGTCGTACTTTTCTTTGGTGGTCTTGTAGATGAGGTCGAGCTCGTCCTTGCGTATGGTGGGCTTGTTGGGCGGGATGACCACCGTCTCCAGCCCGTAGATTTCCTGGAACTCGTAGGCCTCGGTGTCGGCCGTGCCCGTCATGCCCGACAGCTTGGCGTACATGCGGAAGTAGTTTTGGAAAGTGACCGAGGCCAGCGTCTGGTTCTCGTTCTGGATCTGCACGCCTTCCTTGGCTTCCACGGCCTGGTGCAGACCGTCGCTCCAGCGCCGGCCCGTCATCAGGCGGCCCGTGAATTCGTCGACGATCACGACCTCGCCGTTTTGCACCACGTAATGCTGGTCGCGGTTGTACAGGCGGTGGGCGCGCAGCGCGGCGTACACGTGGTGCATGAGCGCGATGTTGGCCGGGTCGTACAGGCTGGCACCCGGCGGCAGCAGGCCGACTTCGGTGAGCACGGCCTCGGCCCGTTCGTGGCCGGCCTCGGTGAGGAAGACCTGGTGGGTCTTCTCGTCGACCGTGAAGTCGCCGGCCTCGATGACCCCTTCGCCCGTGCGCGGGTCGGCCTCGCCGATCTGCTTCTTCAGTTGCGGCACCACAGCGTTGATGCGCACATACATCTCGGTATGGTCTTCGGCCTGGCCAGAGATGATCAGCGGCGTGCGGGCTTCGTCAATGAGGATCGAGTCGACCTCGTCGACGATGGCGAAATTCAGGCCGCGGGCGACACGGTCGCGCGTGTCCTGCACCATGTTGTCGCGCAGGTAGTCGAAGCCGAACTCGTTGTTCGTGCCGTAAGTGATGTCGGCGGCGAAGGCGGCTTGCTTTTCTTCGCGATTCATGCCGGCGACGTTGACGCCCACCGTCATGCCCAGGAAGTTGTAGATGCGGCCCATCCACTCGGCGTCGCGGCGCACCAGGTAGTCGTTGACGGTGACCAGGTGCACGCCCTTGCCAGCCAGCGCGTTCAAGTACACCGGCAGCGTGGCCATCAACGTCTTGCCCTCGCCGGTGCGCATCTCGGCGATCTTGCCCTGGTGCAGCGCAATGCCGCCCTTGAGCTGCACATCAAAGTGGCGCATCTTCAGCGTGCGCTTGCCGGCCTCGCGCACCACGGCGAAGGCTTCAGGCAACAAGTCGTCCAACGTGCTGCCCGCGGCCAGGCGCTGGCGAAACTCGTCGGTCTTGGCGCGCAGCGTGGCGTCGTCGATTTGCTCGAACTGGGGCTCGAGCGCGTTGATGGCCTCCACCGTGCGGCGGTAGGTCTTCAGCAGACGGTCGTTTCGGCTACCGAAAATCTGGGTCAGGATCTTGGGGAACATGCGGCCATCGGGGCTGGAGTGGGGGGCTGCCGGTGTCTGCCGCTGAAGGGCAGACGGGCGCGAAAAGTCGATATGCGGGCAGGCGGCCGACTTGCAAGCCGGCCAGATGCAGTCCAGACCCGCAGCGCGGGCGCCTGGCGCGCGAAACCGCTGATCGTAGCACTGGGGCCTGGTTAGACTGCGTCCATGGCCGCCCCCCTGCCCGATGCCCGCAACCTGGCCCTGGCCCGCGCTCTGGACCGCAGCGAACCGCTGGCCGGCTTGCTGCAGCGGGTGCGCGAATCGCGAGAGCGCTTCGAGGTGATACGCGCGCTGCTGCCGCCAGCGCTGCTGAGCAGCGTTCGACCGGGTCCACTGGACGAAACGGCCTGGTCGGTGCTGGTCGACCATGCGGCCGCGGCCGCCAAGCTGCGCCAAATGCTGCCGGAGATGCAGTCGGCGCTGACTGACCGCGGCTGGCCCCTGCCTGCCATGAAAATCAAGATCCAGCCACGGACCTGAATCGCGCCAGAGGCGACAGGCCGGTGTGGTCAACGGGGCCTGGTGCCGGCTGTCCGAATCGAACGGACGACCTTCCGCTTACAAGGCGGGTGCTCTACCAGCTGAGCTAAGCCGGCGCGGGTGGGCATTGTAGGAGCCGCCAGCGCGGCCCAATGACACGCGGCCCAACGGCCCCCAACTACTTGATGCGCGTGAGGGAAGGCCGGTTCAGGGGCGGCGGGGGATCGGGAGTTTCGTCGCCCGGCACCGACGGCTCCGGCTGCGCTTCGGGCTCGGAACTGGCCAGCCGCAGGCCGCGTGGCGGGGCCGGCGTCGGATTCCGCGCGGGCTGCATGGGGTCGAGCCGATGGGCTGCGCCCGCCGTGGGCACGGGAAACGCCATGCCCTGCCCGTTTTCGCGGGCGTAGATGGCCACGACATGATCGACCGGCACCGTGACCTCGCGCGACGAGCCGCCAAAGCGCGCCTTGAACTCGACGAACTCGTTGCCCAGCTTCAGGCCCGTGGTGGCTTCGAAGCCGACGTTGAGCACGATCTCGTTGTTCTTCACGTACTCCATCGGCACGCGCACGGTCTCGTCGACAAACACCGCCAGGTAGGGCGTGAAGCCGTTGTCGGTACACCATTCGGGCAGCGCACGAATCAGGTAGGGGCGCGTCGACGCGCCCTGGTTGTCACCGATGGAAGGCCCCGTCATGACGCCACGCCAGTCCTCATTTGCGCATGACTTTCTCTGACGGCGTCAGTGCCTCGATGTAGGCCGGGCGCGAAAAGATGCGCTCGGCGTACTTCAACAAGGGCACGGCATTCTTCGACAGGTCGATGCCGTAGTAGTCAAGACGCCACAGCAAGGGCGCGATGGCGACATCGAGCATGGAGAAATCGTCGCCCAGCATGAACTTGTTCTTCAGGAAGATCGGAGCCAGCTGCGTCAGCCGGTCGCGGATCTGTTCGCGGGCCTTCTCGAGCTGGCGCTCGGTGGCCTTCACACCCCGGCCTTCGAGCAGGTTGACGTTGCTGAACAACTCTTTCTCGAAGTTGAACAGGAACAGCCTGACCCGCGCGCGCGCCACCGGGTCGCCGGGCATCAGCTGCGGGTGCGGGAAACGCTCGTCGATGTACTCGTTGATGATGTGGCTCTCGTACAGGATGAGGTCACGCTCCACCAAGATGGGCACCTCGTTGTACGGGTTCATCAAGGCGATGTCTTCGGGCTTGGCGAAGATGTCGACATCCCGGACCTCGAAGTCCATGCCCTTCTCGAACAGCACGAAGCGGCAGCGGTGCGAATAGGGGCAGGTCGTTCCGGAGTAAAGCACCATCATGGCGGCAAGCCCTCGGTCAGCATGGGGCACCCTGGCCCCGTCAATGAAAGAAGCGCAGTGGCCACATAGGCACCCACCGCGCTGTGGTGCCAACCCCGGGGGGGCTGGCTGGGAAGTATTACTTGACGTCTTTCCAGAACGAGGCGTTCAAACGCCACGCGATGACCGTGAACACGGCCAGGAACAGCAGCACGAAGACGCCCAGCCGCACCCGAGAAGTCTGGTTCGGTTCGGCCATCCACTCCAGGTAGGCCACCAGGTCGGCCACAGCCAGGTTGTAGTCGGCCTGGTTCAGCGTGCCGGGCGAAACCTGCTCGAACGCTTTGAACGTGTGCACGGTCTTGGAGGGGTCGTGCGCGTCCTTGCGATCGACGAAAACGGCACGCTGCTGGCCTTGCAGTTCCCACAATGCATGCGGCATGCCCACGCCGGGGAAGGCCAGGTTGTTCCAGCCTGTGGCCTTGGTGTCGTCGCGGTAGTAGGTGCGCAGATAGGTGTAGAGGTAGTCGGCACCGCTGCCCTGGCCCGCAGCCGAACGCGAACGCGCGACCAGCGTCAGGTCCGGCGGCAGACCGCCAAACCAGGCCTTGGCGTCCTTGGCGTCAAGCGCCACCTTCATCGTGTCGCCCACCTTGGCGCCGGTGAAGACCAGGTTGTCCTTGATCTGCTTCTCGGTCAGCCCGATGTCGCGCAACCGGTTGTAGCGCATGAACGCCGCTTCATGGCAGTTCAGGCAGTAGTTGGCAAACAGCTTGGCGCCGTTTTGCAGCGCCGCCATGTCGGTGATGCGCTCGGTGGGGAACTTGTCCCAGGCCACACCGCCACCGGCGGCCTGCGCGCCCGGCAGCATGGCCAGACTGGTCAAGATGGAAAGGATCAGCTTCTTCATGGGAATGGTGTGCTCCGGCCGCGCGCTCAGTGGGCGTGGAAGGTGACCCGGTCGGGTACCGGCTTGAATTCACCGATGCGGCTCCACCACGGCATCAGCAGAAAGAAACCGAAGTAGAACAGGGTGCCGGCCTGGGACATCAGCGTGCCAATGTCTGACACCGGCTTGATGCCCAGGTAGCCCAGCACAAAGAAGTTGACAACGAAGATTCCATACATCCACTTCACCCAGTCCGGCCGGTAACGGATGGACTTGACCGGAGAGCGGTCCAACCAGGGCAGCGGAAACAGCACCATCACCGCCGCACCCATCACCACCACGCCCCAGAACTTGGCATCGAAGGCCTTCAGCGCCACCACGCCAACAGCGGCGGCGACCAGCACGGCCACCTTCCACTTGCCAGCCAACCCGCCCTTGAGCACGGCCAGCACGGCGGCCAGCGCCACCAATACGGCAAACACGGTGACCATGGGGTCGGTCACGGCGCGCAGCATCGAGTAGTAAGGCGTGAAGTACCAGACCGGCGCAATGTGCGCGGGTGTCTTCAGCGGGTCGGCGGGAATGTAGTTGTTGAACTCCAGGAAGTAACCGCCGCCCTCGGGCATGAAAAACACCACCGCAGTGAAGAGCATCAGGAAGACGCTCACGCCCAGGATGTCGTGCACCGTGTAGTACGGGTGGAAGGGGATGCCGTCCAGCGGGTGGCCGGTCTTGGGGTCTTTCTTGGCCTTGATCTCCACGCCGTCGGGGTTGTTGGAGCCCACCTCGTGCAGCGCAATGATGTGCGCCACCACCAGACCCAGCAGCACCAGTGGCACGGCAATGACATGGAAACTGAAGAATCGGTTCAAGGTGGCGTCGCCGACCACGTAGTCGCCGCGGATCAGCAGCGCCAGGTCAGGCCCAATGAACGGAATGGCCGCGAACAGGTTGATGATGACCTGGGCGCCCCAGTAGCTCATCTGACCCCAGGGCAGCAAGTAGCCCATGAAGGCTTCGGCCATCAGGCACAGGAAGATGGCGCAGCCGAAAACCCAGATCAGTTCGCGTGGCTTGCGGTAACTGCC
>JANOLY010000150.1:0-7180 GCA_031420055.1 Burkholderiales bacterium
CCCAGCAAGTGGGCGGCAAGGGCGGCGGCAAGCCCGACCTGGCGATGGCCGGCGGCACCGACGCGGCCGGCGTGCCGCAGGCGCTGGCCTCGGTGGCGGGTTGGGTGGGCGAGCGCGCGTGACGCTGGGTGCCTGGCACCTGCTTGTCTAGTCAGGCACCAGGTCGAAGGCCACCGTCAGGCGTTCGGCGTCAGCGCTGAAGGGCGCCGTACCGTGCCACAGCATCGACGGAAACAGCACCAGCCGGCCGGGCAGCGGCGCCACGCGCCGCTGCACCAGGGTGTCGCGGTCCGTGCCCGGCAGCGGCAGGTCGGGCCGGCCGAACTGCAGCCAGCCTTCGTGCCCTGGGTGTTCGGCCACCCCCGAGGGCACGGCCACGTAGTAGGCCGAGCTCACCCAGCCGTGGGGATGCACGTGGTCGGTGTGAAAGCCCTGTTGCTGCAAGCGTGACGACCATGAGTCCGTGAAACGCCAGCCGCTGCGGCGCCGGCCCAGGAATGGGTGGGGCGCGTCGGTGGGCAGGCTGTCGATGTAGCGCTGCACGGCGTCGCGAATGCACACCTTCAGCGCGTTCACCAACGGGTGGCCCTGTTCGAACAGATCGCCCAGGGTCTGCGTGCCGCCGCGCAACGTCTGGTCGATGGGTGCCTGGCGGTCGGCATGCAGGCCGCGCAGTTCAGTCGCCAGCGCGGCGTTGAAGCTCTCCATGTCGGTGAATCCAGCGGGCGGCGGCAGGTCGAACACCTGCACGAAGCGTTCCACATCGCACACGGCCGCGGCCAGCGCATGTTGGCCCTGAAGCCGCCAGGCCAGCAGCCGCAAGGCCTGCGCCTGCTGGTGCAGCGGGGCCAGGGCGCAGGCGGTTTGCGCCGCCGCCAGGGCATCGTCCAGGCGCCCGGCCACGAGCAGACTGGCGGCGTGGTTGGTGTGCAGTTCGGCGTCTTGCGGCGCCAGCGCCACGGCACGGGCGTGTTCTTGCAGGCCGGTTTGGTGCTCGCCCAGACGCACCAGGCAGCGGCCCAGGCCGTCGTGCAGGGCCGCGTTGGGCGTGCTCGCGTGTTGCAGTGCGCGGGTGTACACGGCGGCGGCGTCGGCCACGCGCTCGGCGCGCCACAGCAGGTGGCCGTGCAGATGGGCCAGCGCCGGGTGCGACGGATGGCTGGCGACGGCCTGACGCAGTTCGGCGTCGAAGTCGGCCTCGCCCTGACTCCAACGCAGCCGGGCCAGGTCGACCAGCGCCAGCGCATGGCTGCTGTCCACGCGCAGCGCCTGGCGGTAGGCGGCTGCGGCGTGGCTGGGGCGGCCCAGGCTGTAAAGCGTGTTGCCGCGGTTGTAGTGCACGTCGGCCGAATCAGCGCCCAGCGCCAGGGCCTGGTCATGGCCCGGCAAGGCCAGCGCGGGCCGATGCAGGCGTTGCAGCACCACAGCGCGGTTGTGGTGCAGCGCGGCGCGGGTCGGGGCGCGCTTCAAGGCGTCGTCCAGCGTGGCCAGCGCCGCGTCGAGCTGGCCGTGATCGGACTCGATCTGCGCCTTCAGCTGCAGCGCTGGGGGCGTGCAGCCGCCGGGCTGCGACAGTGCGCGGTGCAGTGTCGCGCCCGCGTCGGCCGCACCGCGCGCGTGCTGCAGCCGAGCCAGGTTGTACAGCGCGTCGGCGTAGTTGTGCGCCAGTGCGGCGGCGCGCGCATAGCAGCGCTCGGCTTCATCGCGGCGCTGGGTTCGGTCCAGCACGTTGCCCAGGTTGTTCCACACATGGGGCTGGTCGGCTTGGGCCTGCAGCGAAAGCCGCAGATAGCGCTCGGCGCTGCCCTGGTCGCCACGTTTTCCTGCCAGCAGGCCCAGCAGCTGCAAGGCGTTGGGCTCGTTGGGGTGCAATGCCAACGCGGCGTGGTAGGCCTCTTCTGCGGCTGCCGTGTTGCCTGCCTGTTGCGCCGCAAAACCCTGGCGCACGAGGCCGGCAGCTTGGGTCTGTGGTGTGGACATGGAACCCGAGCATAAGCGCCGTGTGGGCGTGAAAACAGGCATGAGAAAAGGGGCCGAAGCCCCCTGGTGCTGTTTGCGGCAGGCCGGCCCCGCCGGGTCGGCCACAGTGGCATCAGAACGTGTAGCGCACCGTGATTTGCGCCGCCCAGGCCGACTCGCCGCGGTTGTTCTTGGTGTCCAACGTGAACGGGTCGTTGACGGAGTAGACCATCCTGCCGCCTTCGGTGCCGGCGTAGTTCACCCAGCGACGCACGTTGCCGCCACTGCCGTCGGAGAAGCCCATCTCTTCGATGTGGCCCCACTTCTTGTTCAGCAGGTTGCCGAAGTTCAGGATGTCCAGAGAAATGACACCCTTGTGGCCCTTGAAGAAGCCGGGCACTTCCTGGCTCAGCCGCAGATCGAACGAGTTGTAGAACGTCGAGGTGGCGTTGTTGCGCGACGCCGTGGAGCCGCGGATGCCGCTCAGCGTCTTGTCGTTCTCGACCACGTTCCAGAACTTCGCTTCTGCCGCGGCGCCGGAGGCAGCCACGGTCTGGCCAGGCAGCCTGAACAGCACTTCGCCAGACCCGCGAGCGCTGGGCACGTACAGCAGGTCGTTGCCGCTGATGCCGTCGCCGTTCATGTCGTTGTTAAAGGTCCAGCTGTAGGGCCGGCCCTCACGACCTTCGTAGAACACGCCCAGCCGGGTCTGGTAGGAGCCGATGAAGGCCTTGGACCAGTTGGCCGACGCGTTCACGCGGTTGCGTATGAGCGATGCCGACCTTGCGGCGACCACCTCGTTGGGGTTGAACACGGCACGGTTGGCCCAGTTGGAGAACGCCGTCGAAGAAGTCAGCGGACTGACCTCGGTGGCGCTGGTGCGTGTGAACGCGGCCGTCAAGTTCACGCCCAGGTCGCGCAGGTTCTGGCTGGCCGACAGCGTGATGGCGTTGCCTGAACCCTGGTCGGTGCCCTGGATCACCGTCACGTCGGCAAAGGAGCGGTTGTTGTTGAAGCGGCTGGTGGGCCGTTGCTGCGGATTGGCGTTGTTGGTGGGGCAGAAGGCCGCTGTTGTTAGCGGCGTGGCATTGCCGTCGTAGCACAGCGGGTTGCGGCCGCCGGCGTTCCAGAACAGATCGCGTCCGTCGGGGCTGGTCGCCGTGGCCGCGCCCAGATTCAGGTGGCGATAGGCCAGGCCCTGCTTGACGCGGGTGTGCAGCCACTCTGCACCCAGCGTCAGGCCGTTCTTCAGTTCCACGTCGAACGCCAGGTTCAGCTTGTAGACCGAAGGCTGGTTCGTGCCGGGCGCCAGGAAGTCCACGTTGGCGGCTGCAGAACCCGGCACCGTGGCGGGGTTGGTGGTGTTGGCCGTGAACAGGCCGGCCGGGCATACCGTGGTGGTCGTGGAGCAGCTAAAGTCGTTCACCACCATGCCGGTGTTCTGGTAAGGGTTGGCCAGCCACACGGTGGCTGCACTGCCCTGGAACAGGCCGAAACCGCCGCGCACCTGTGTCTGACCCAGCGAGTCGAGGCGCGGGCGGAAGTTGAAGCCGACCCGCGGCTGCACCAGCTGCTGGCCGTCGATGGTGTTGCGGTTGTCCAGACCAAAGGCGGTCTGAGCGGTGGGGTTGTAGATGGGCGCCGAGTTGGTGCCCACGCTGTCCACGCGCACACCCGCCATCAACGTCAGGTCGCGATTGACCGTCCAGGTGTTCTGAGCGAACAACCCGGTGGTGTCGAAGTTCATGTTCGCGACCGCGTCGTTCAACGTGAACCCGGCACGGGGCACCTGCACGCGGTAGGCCGTGGGGTTGTTCGCGATGAACAGCGCCACTGGGTCAGCGCCCTGGAAGCTGTACTGCCCCTTCGAGCGACGCACGAAGGCATTGAAGATGTCGTTCTGTTCCAGATCGACACCGAACTTGAGTTCGTGCGCGCCGAGGATCCAGGTGCCGGCAGCGAAGACATTGGTGGTCTTGGTTTCCAGGCGGTTGAAGTGGCGGGTCTCCTCGGTGCCGACGCGCATCGTGCGGTTGCCCGTGGCCGTGCCAGCAGGTGCTGCTGCGGTGAAGATGAACTGGATTTCAGGCAGTTCGGAATTCGTCAGGGGCATGCTCAGGTAGTCGCGTTTGGACACCTTGAACTCGGTCGAGAAGTTTGGCGTCCAGTCGGAGAACAGCTGCCCGACCAGGGAGTCGATCGTCTTGGCCGTCACGAAGTTGCGCGAGCTCAGCGAAAAGGTCGTGCTGCTGAAACCTGGGAATATCGGCTGAGCCTCTTCGGTCTTGGAGTACCGCAGGTTGGCGCGGTGGTCGTCGCTGATGTTCCAGTCCAGCTTCAACAGGTAGTCCTTCACCGTCAGGTCGCCCGTGGTGGAGAAGGTGCCGATGTCGAATCCCTTCGCCTTGGCCGCTGCCTGGGCTGCGGCCACCTGGTCCTGCGTGATGCCCACGTCGGTCAGGCCTGCTCCGATCGGCCCGAACAACGGCGTGTTGCGGTTGCTGCTGAGTTCTTCGTAGGCCGCGAAGAAGAACAGGCGGTCCTTGATGATCGGCCCACCCAGGGTGAAACCTGCGGTCGTGTCCTTGAACACAGGGGGCGCCTGGAAACGGTCTGGCCTGACGAAGAAGCGGTCGCCCGCCAGGTTGTTGTCGCGGAACACGTAGCTGACGCTGCCCTTGAACTCGTTGGTGCCCGACTTCGTGACGGCATTGATGTTGGCGCCTGTGTAGCCCTGCTGAGTCACGTCGTAGTTGGAGATGTTCACCTGGACGGCCTGAATGGCGTCGATCGAGATGGGCTGCTTGATGGTGGGCAGGCCGTTGGCTTCCAGGCCGAAGGTGTCGTTGATGCGCACGCCGTCGATCGTGACGCTGTTGTAGCGCGAGTTCTGGCCGCCAGCGGAGATCTCGCCGCGTTCCTTGTCGGTCTGGCTCAGCCGGGGATCGGCGCGGGCGTAGTCCTGCAGGCTGCGCTGGATCGACGCGAAGGCCTCGAGCTCGCGGCTTCCGATGTTGGTGCCTGCACCCACCGTGGAGCTGTTGAACTTGTCGGACACACCACGGCCCGTGACGACGACCGTGGCAGCGGCGGGCAACAGCCGTGCGTCGAGTGACAGCGTCTCGGCCAGGTTCAGGAAGACGCCTTCGCGTTTGTCCACCAAGCCCGCCTTGCTGACGGTGATGGTGTAAGGCCCACCCACGCGCAGGCCGCGCGCGTTGTAGCGGCCGTCGGCGTCGGTGACGAGGTTGTTGGTGGAGCCCGATTCCAGGTGCTGGATGGTCACACTGGCGCCCGCAGCAGGCTTGCCGGCAGCGTCAACCACACGGCCGCCGACGGCAGCGGTGGTGTTCTGTGCCAGTGCGGGCGCGGCGGCCAACACGGCCACCGCGACGGCGATGGCGGTACGGGGGAGTAGTGACCAGTCTCTGTAATGCATGGCTTTTCCTGTGTGGTGACGTTGCGTTGAGATTTGGGTGCTGCCGCGACGCTGGGCGAACATCATGTAACTATGCTCCCTCGCGGGCGGCGCAAACGGGTCTGTTGGCAAACCGGCGGCAGGGAAGTTTTACGTCTTGACGCCAGCCCGTACTTGTGCAGTGCGCGCCGGGAAGTCGCGCCGGGAAACCCGCAAGAAGCTTGCCCCAAGCGCCACGATGGTGGCGCCGGCCTGTGGCGTGACGATGACGGTGCGTGGGAAGATGCGGCCCCGCCCCTTTCTCACCAACGCGAGGCCACCGTGACCGCCACCGCCTTGACCATCCGCCGCGCCACGACCCGCGACGCCGCCGAGTTCGCCCGCAGCATGGGCGATCCTGGGGTGTACCCCGGCTTGATGCAGCTGCCCTTCCCCAGTGACGAGCAATGGCAGACCCGCCTGGCCGACAACAACAGCCCGGCCAAGAGCAACGACCTGCACCTGGTGGCCGAACGCGACGGGCGGCTGTGCGGTAGCTGCGGTCTGCACATGACGCCCGTGCTGCGGCGCCGCCACGTGGCGCATCTGGGCATCAGCGTCAGCGCCGAAGCGCAAGGCCAGGGCGTGGGCAGCGCCCTGATGGCGGCGATGTGCGATTACGCCGACCAGTGGGCGCAGATTCTGCGCATCGAACTCACCGTGTTCAGTGACAACGAACGTGCCATCGGCCTGTACCGCAAGTTCGGCTTCGTTCATGAAGGCACGCACCGCGGCTACGCCATGCGCCACGGCGCTTACTGCGACGTGTTCAGCATGGCGCGGCTGCATCCACGCCCGCCGGGCATCGCGGCATGAAGCAATCTCTCGTTTGGTTTTGCCTGGCGGCCGCCAGCGTGGCCATTGCGGCGCCGGAACAGGTGCGCGTACCCAGCCTGGACAAGCCCGGGGGCGTCATCGTCGAGCTGCCCGGCCACTGGTTCCGCGCGCCGGTGGCCGGCCCGGCGCCCGCCGTGCTGGCCCTGCATGGCTGCGGGGGGTTGTACGACGGCCGCGGCCGGCTGGCCGAGCGCTACACCGAGCTGGCGGCGCGGCTCAATGCGCTGGGTGTGCACGTGCTGGCCACCGATTCGCTGCAACCGCGCGGCGAAAGAGAGTTGTGCACACAGCGCACCGGCCAGCGCAAGGTCACACAGCTGCAGCGCCGGCGCGATGCGCTGGGCGGCCTGCAGTGGTTGGCGGCGCAGCCTGGCGTCGATGCGGCGCGGCTGGGTCTGCTGGGCTGGTCCAACGGCGGCAGCACCGTGCTGGCAGCCAGCAATCAGCGTCACTCCGAAGTGGCGGCCGCCCCCGTGCGGCCGACGCTGTTGGTGGCCTACTACCCCGGCTGTGAAAGTGAGCTGGCGCGCGGCTACCAGGGCGCGGCACCCCTGCTGATGCTGATGGGCGAGGCCGACGACTGGACGCCCGCCGCGCCCTGCAAGGCCTTGGCCGCAGCCGCCGGGCCGGCCGTGCAGTGGGAAGCCTATGCCGGTGCGTACCATGGCTTTGACGGCACCGCTGCGGTGCGCCTGCGCCGCGATGTGCCCAATGGCACGCACCCGGGCCAGGGCGTGCATGTGGGCGGCCACGCCGTGGCCCGTGCCGCGGCCGCCGCCCGGCTTGAGCAATTCGTGCGCGACACCTGGTCCCTGGGCCCACTGAAAACCCGCTGAAGCAAGCATGTCCAGACAACTCCCCCGCAACAACAACCCGGCCGAGCTGCTGGCCTTCGAGACCACCTGCGACCGCCTGGGCGGTTTCGAC
>JANOLY010000151.1:0-2375 GCA_031420055.1 Burkholderiales bacterium
GCCCAGCGCCGCCGCATGGGCGTAGAGCCCGCCGACACGCTGGCCGACGGCCGACCCACCAAGCGCGACCGCCGCCAACTGGCCGAATGGAACCGCTGGAGCGCCAGCAGCGACGATCTCGTGAAGTAGCACCGCAGCGCCAGCCCGAAGGCGGTTGATCGGCAGCGTCTGAACTCTCTGCTCTTGAAGCCATAGCGGGCGTCCCCATCTCCACCCCGTCCATTCTTTGTCGAACCATGAACGAGAACAATACCCCCCCAGACGTGGCAACCGACCCGGCGGCCGCCCCCGCGGCCCCAGTTGCGGAAGTCAGCGAACCCACCTTGGAAGCGCGTTTTGCTGAACTCCAGGCCAAGCACACCGAGGTCGCAGACGCCTTCTTGCGCGCCAAGGCCGAGGCCGAAAACACCCGCCGCCGGGCCGACGAAGAAATGAGTAAGGCGCGCAAGTTCGCCATCGAATCCTTTGCCGACAGCTTGCTGCCTGTGAAGGACAGCCTGGAAGCCGCCATCGCCCTGCAAGCTGCCACGCCCGAGCAGATGCTCGAAGGCGTGCACGCCACGTTGCGCCAGTTGAACGCCGCGCTGGAGCGCAACAAGGTGATGCCGATTGCCCCGCCCGCCGGCACCAAGTTCGACCCCCACCAGCACCAGGCCATCAGCATGGTGCCGGCCGAGCAAGACGCCAACACCGTGGTGGCCGTGCTGCAAAAAGGCTACCTCATCGCCGACCGCGTGCTGCGCCCCGCGCTGGTGACGGTGGCCGCGCCCAGATAGCGCCGTCCGCGCACGATTCATCGTTGGCGGGCCTTGAAAGCGGGCCGGCCAGCCGCAACTCCAATCTCAGCGAATCACTCCACAGGAGCATCAGAACATGGGCAAGATCATCGGCATCGACCTGGGCACCACAAATTCGTGCGTGGCCATCATGGAAGGCAACACCACCAAGGTCATCGAGAACAGCGAGGGTGCACGCACCACGCCGTCCATCGTGGCCTACCAGGAAGACGGCGAAGTGCTGGTCGGCGCGGCGGCCAAGCGCCAGAGCGTGACCAACCCGCGCAACACGCTGTATGCGGTGAAGCGCCTGATCGGGCGCAAATTCGCCGAGAAGGAAGTGCAAAAGGACATCGAGCTGATGCCCTACAAGATTGCCGCGGCCGACAACGGCGACGCCTGGGTGGAAGTGCGCGGCAAGAAGTTCGCGCCGCCGCAAATCAGCGCCGAAGTGCTGCGCAAGATGAAGAAGACCGCCGAGGACTATCTGGGCGAAGAAGTCACCGAAGCCGTCATCACCGTGCCGGCCTACTTCAACGACAGCCAGCGCCAAGCCACCAAGGACGCCGGGCGCATCGCCGGGCTGGACGTCAAGCGCATCATCAACGAGCCCACCGCCGCCGCGCTGGCCTTTGGCCTGGACAAGCACGGCAAGGGCGACCGCAAGATCGCGGTGTTCGACCTGGGCGGCGGCACGTTTGACATCAGCATCATCGAGATCGCCGATGTGGACGGCGAAAAGCAGTTCGAGGTGCTCTCGACCAACGGCGACACCTTCCTGGGCGGCGAAGACTTCGACCAGCGCATCATCGATTACATCGTCACCGAGTTCAAGAAAGAGCAAGGCGTCGATCTGACCAAGGATGTGCTGGCCCTGCAGCGCCTGAAGGAAGCGGCCGAGAAAGCCAAGATCGAGCTGTCCAACAGCACCCAGACCGACATCAACCTGCCCTACAACACGGCCGATGCCTCGGCCCCCAAGCATCTCAATATCAAATTGACTCGCGCCAAGCTCGAAAGCCTGGTTGATGAGTTGATTGCACGCACCATGGAGCCGTGCAAGATCGCCGTGAAAGACGCGGGCGTCAAGCTCAGCGAGATCGACGACATCATTCTGGTCGGCGGCATGTCGCGCATGCCCAAGGTGCAGGAGAAGGTCAAAGAATTCTTCGGCAAAGAGCCGCGCAAAGACGTGAACCCCGACGAGGCCGTGGCCGTGGGCGCGGCCATCCAGGGCCAGGTGCTGGGCGGCGACCGCAAGGACGTGCTGCTGCTGGACGTGACGCCGCTCAGCCTGTGTATCGAGACCCTGGGCGGTGTGATGACGAAGATGATCAAGAAGAACACCACCATCCCGACCAAGTTCGCGCAGACCTTCAGCACCGCCGACGACAACCAGCCCGCCGTCACCATCAAGGTCTTCCAGGGTGAACGCGAACTGGCCGCGGGCAACAAGAGCCTGGGTGAGTTCAACCTCGAAGGCATTCCGCCAGCAGCGCGTGGGCTGCCGCAGATCGAGGTCAGCTTTGACATCGACGCCAACGGCATCTTGCACGTGGGCGCCAAGGACAAGGCCACCGGCAAGGAAAACAAGATCAC
>JANOLY010000152.1:0-6997 GCA_031420055.1 Burkholderiales bacterium
ATCGACGCGCGCAACGGCGCGGCGGCGGCGCGCTGCATCGAACACGCGGTGGCGCTGGTACAGGCCGGCGCCGGCAGCGCCGTCGTCACCGCGCCCATCCACAAGGAAGCCCTGGCCGCGGCCGGCGTGCCTTACCCGGGCCACACCGAGATGCTGCAAGCGCTGGCCGCCGCGGCCAACCCGGGCACCGAGCCGCCAGCGGTACGCATGATGCTGGCCAACGACGAGCTGCGCGTGGTGCTGGTCACCATCCACCTCTCGCTGCGCCAGGCCATTGACGCCGTGACCTTTGAGGCCGTGCTGCAAACCCTGCGCATAGCCCACCAAGCTGCGGCCGCGTGGGGGCTGCCCAAGCCCCGCATCGCAGTGGCGGGCCTGAACCCGCATGCCGGTGAGGGCGGACTCTTCGGCGACGAGGAACGCCTCATCATCGCCCCGGCCATCCAGGCCGCCGTGGCTGAGGGCATAGCCGCCAGCGGCCCCTTTGCCCCCGACACCGTGTTCATGCGCGCGCGCCACGCACAGGGGCACGCGGGCGAGTTCGACATCGTCGTGGCCATGACCCACGACCACGGGCTGATCCCCGTGAAGTACCTGGGCGTCGAACACGGCGTCAACGTCACGCTGGGGCTGCCGTTCGTGCGTACCAGCCCCGACCACGGCACCGCGTTCGACATCGCCGGCCAGGGCCTGGCCGACCCCGCCAGTCTGGTGGCCGCCTTGCGCATGGCGCGCCGGCTGGCCATCTCCCGCGGTTAACTGCCCCGGTTGCCGACGGCCGCCAGCTGGCGCCGCGCCCGCGCCGTGGCGCGTTCAACCAGATAGGCGGTCTCGAAGGCGCGCAAGCGACCGGCCTCGCACAGGCGCACCAGCATGCGCAAGGTCAGCGAGATGGTTTGCAGGTGGCGCTCGCCATGGGTAAAGACATAGAAGCTGCGTGCCGCGCTGACGTGCGACAGCCGCACTTTCTGCCATTCGCCCTGCAACTGCAGCAGGTAGGCAAAGCCGACCTGCACCTGCTCGGCCAGGGCGCGCCCGTGGCTGGGCTCGGTGGATTCGTTCAGCGCCGGCATGCCTGGCAGGGCCAGGCGGTTGTCGGCGGCGATCTCCGCGGGCTCGGTGTCGGCAACGACTGGCTGGTTCCAGTCCACCGCGGTCTCGTCGAGCAGGCCCACACGCTGCGCCTCTTCAGCGCTGAAGTCGGCATCGGCGGCGTCCGGTGTGGACGGCGGCGGCGGCGTGGTCTTGAGTTCTGCGCGGGACGGCAGCGGCCGTTCAAGCATGCTGTCGACCTGCCGCGCCAGCAGGTTGTTGTCAAGCTGGCTGCTGCCGACGGTCTTGAGCGCGTCGGCATGGGCCGGCATCAATTGGCCGAAGAAGTAGCGCCGCTGCGCCTCGGGCCAGCCGATCAGGTTCAGGCCCGTGGTCAGCTCTTGCATCAGCTTGGGCAGCCCGGCCAGAAAGGCCTTGCGCAGTGCCGGCGTCGCCTTGGGCTGCACGCTCATGAAGAGTTCGCGGCCGGCGTGGCGGAGCCGCGTGGCCAGCGGGCCGTCGGCGCCGCCTTGTTCGGCCGCGCGCAGCAGCACCTGGCTCCAGACACTGCTGATGAAGTCGCGCACGAACTCCGGCCCGGCCAAGCCCTTCAGCTCGCCTTCCAGCCGCTGCGAATACAGCTGGCGCAGGCGCAGCTCGTCTTCCTTCTGCGACAGCAACTCGGCGGCGTGGCCCTCGGCACGCGCCTCGCTGTCCGCCTGCTGGGCCAGAAAGGTCTCCAGCGTCTTGAGCTGCTCGTCGTAGGTTTCGATCTGGTCGAAGTCGCCTTCAACCACCGCCTGCACCAGGGCCCGCACTTGCGCCAGAAAACCCCGGGCGGGATCGGCGTCGAAGTTGTCAAAGGCCGCGCCCAGCGAGGCAATGCGGTTGATGAAACGGCGCATCGGGTGGCGGCGCGACGAGAAGAATGCCGGGTCGCCGAGTGCCGCGCGCAGCACCGGCAGTTGCAGCCGGGCGATCTGGCGCGCCATCTGCGGTGGCACTTTGGGGTCGGCCAGGATCTGGTCGAACAAGGTGCCGATGACGTCAATCACCATGTGGTCCAGCGATCCCGAGGACGCCTGGCGCAGCTCGTCGCGGTGGGCGCGGATCAGGTTGGGCAGCGGCGCGCCCCAGGTCTCGGTGGCCATGCCTGAGCGGCTGGTTTCGTCGTGGCTGGTTCCGGGGTCGATATAGGCCAAGCGCCGCATCAACGTCATCAGGGCTGGGTCGACGCTGCCTATTGGGGTGCCCCCCCGCGGGCCGCCCATGCCGGCCGGCTGGGTCGGTGCGTAGTTGCCGCCCGTGGTGCGCCGTCCACCGGCAGAGGTGTCGAAACCACCGCCCGAATGGCCCGAAGAGCGGCTGTCGCCAGCCCCCGGGCTGACGCTGTCGGCAGCGCCAGCCTGCCGGGTGGCTTCGCCGCCTCGTTGTGCAGGCAAGCGCACGCTCAGGCCCAGCGGCTGCACGCCGGCCTGGCGCAGGTCGGCGACGATGTCGGTGTAGCAGCCGCGCATCAAGCCGCCGAGCGAGCGGCCCATCTCGGTGGCCAGTACCTTGCGGACCTCGGCGCGCTCGGACACCGTGTCGATGCCACGCATCATGGCGTGACCCACGATCTCCGGGCGCAAGGGGTTGAGGTCCTTGTCGCTGCCGCTGTAGCCCAGCAGCGCCGCGATGAAGCCGTTGAGTTCGCGCAGCTCCCATTCGCAGGCATGGGCGATGTCCATGCCAAAGCGTTCTGCCGAGATTTGTTGTTCGACTTCGCTGTCGGCCACCAGGCTCAGGGCGTCCCAGTTGGTGGCCGTTTGGCCCGCTGCGGTGCCGGCAGCAGTGCCGGCCTCACGCATCACACGCTGGTCGTAGGCCTCGTTGAAGGCCAAAGCGAAGCCGGCTGACCGGCGGTTGAGCTCGAACTGGGCTTCCAGCAGTATGTCGCGCTGATAGGCCTGTTGCGCTGCCAACGCTGCCAGGCCCAGGCTCTCTACCGTGCGCTCGACAGCGCCGCGGGCGGTCAGCTTGACGCGCTGAACGGCGACTTCGAGCGGCGCGGGCAGGCGGTGGACAGGGTTCGGATGCATGCTTGCGAGGGCGATGCCGGAGTATGCGACAGCCCCGCCGCGGCGCCGCACAAGCCCACCGCGTGGGGCTGTGCGGCGGGGTGAACTACTTCCGCAACGAGTCGCGAATCTCGCGCAGCAGCACGTCTTCTGCCGGTGGGGCCGGCGGCGCCGGCGGTGCGGCCGGGGCTTCGCGCTTCATGCGGTTCATCTGCTTGATCATCAAGAAGATGATGAAGGCCAGGATGATGAAGTTGATCAAGATGGTGATGAAGCTGCCGTAGGCGAACACGGCGCCCAGCTTCTTGGCCTCGACCAGGGTGGTGGCCGTTTGCCCGGACAGGGGCAGGAAGTAGTTGTTGAAGTCCAGCCCGCCAAAGATGCGGCCGACCACCGGCATGATGATGTCGCCAACCAGTGAGTCGACGATCTTGCCGAAGGCGCCACCGATGATCACGCCGACGGCCAGGTCCATCACGTTGCCCTTGAGAGCAAATTCCTTGAATTCAGATGCAAAGCTCATGTCAATCCGTTCCTTTTGCTTGGGGTCAGTGTGGGTAGGTTGGGCCGGCGGCCCGCGGCGCACGGTAGAGGAGCAGGGCTGCAACGTCAACTGCTGCTGCGTGGCCTCGGCGCCGGCTGCGGCGTGTGCAGCTCGGATAGAATCCCACGTTAACCCGAACCCGTAGCATTCAGAGGAATTTCATGAGCGACGCCGGAATCGACCAGGGCCGACGCACCTGGATCGCCATCACGTGCGGCGCGGGCGCTGTCGGTGGCGTTGCGACCGCCATCCCGTTTGTCAGCACCTTCGCCCCGTCCGAGCGGGCACGTGCAGCCGGGGCTGCCGTGCAGGTCGACATCAGTGGCATCCAGCCTGGCGAGAAACTGACCGTGGAGTGGCGTGGCAAGCCGGTGTGGATCGTTCGCCGCACGCCCGAGCAGCTGGCGTCGCTGCAGAAGCTGGACAGCCAGCTGGCCGACCCGAATTCGGCCCGCACCCAGTACCCCACCCCGGAGTACGCCCGCAACACCCACCGATCGATCAAGCCCGAGTTCTTCATCGCCGTGGGCATCTGTTCGCACCTGGGCTGCTCGCCCAGCGACAAGCTCACACCGGGCCCGCAGCCTTCACTGCCCGACGACTGGGCCGGCGGCTTCTTTTGCCCGTGCCACGGGTCCACATTTGATGTGGCGGGCCGCGTCTTCAAGAACAAGCCTGCGCCGGACAACCTCGAGGTGCCGCCCCACATGTATCTCTCCGACGCCATGCTGCTGATCGGCGAAGACAAGAAGGCCTGAGCGCGCGGCGCTAGAACGCAGAAAACGGAATCGAGGTCCAGAAGATGGCTGAATTCAAGCAAGCGCCTGCCGGCGCTTCACTGGCCGAACAGGCGATGGTGTGGGTGGACAACCGCTTCCCTGCATCCAAGCTCTACAAAGAGCATCTGTCGGAGTACTACGCGCCCAAGAACTTCAACTTCTGGTACTTCTTCGGTTCACTGGCGATGCTTGTGCTGGTGATCCAGATCGTCACCGGCATCTTCTTGGTGATGCATTACAAGCCCGATGCGGCGCTGGCCTTCGCATCGGTCGAATACATCATGCGCGACGTGCCCTGGGGTTGGCTGGTGCGCTACATGCACTCCACCGGGGCCAGCGCCTTCTTCGTGATCGTGTACTTGCACATGTGGCGCGGCATGATCTACGGCAGCTACCGCAAGCCGCGCGAGTTGATCTGGGTCTTCGGCTGCGCCATCTTCCTGTGCCTGATGGCCGAAGCATTCATGGGTTACCTGCTGCCGTGGGGCCAGATGAGTTATTGGGGTGCGCAAGTGATCGTCAACCTGTTTGCCGCCATTCCATTCATCGGCCCTGATCTGGCATTGCTGATCCGTGGCGATTACGTCGTGGGTGACGCGACCTTGAACCGATTTTTCGCTTTCCACGTGATCGCGGTCCCCCTGGTATTGCTGGGTCTGGTGGCGGCGCACATCATCGCGCTGCATGAGGTGGGCTCCAACAACCCGGATGGCATCGAGATCAAGGCCACCAAGGGCAAGGACGGGCACCCGCTGGATGGCATTCCGTTCCACCCCTACTACACGGTACATGACATCTTCGCCGTGAGCATGTTCCTGTTGGTGTTCAGCGCCATCATTTTCTTTGCGCCCGAGTTTGGTGGCTACTTCCTCGAATACAACAACTTCATCCCGGCTGATCCCTTGAAGACACCATTGCACATTGCGCCGGTCTGGTACTTCACGCCCTATTACTCCATGCTGCGAGCGATCACCGACGACATGAAGTATGTGTTGGCGGCCTGTGCGGTGGTCGGTGCCTTGTTGTTGGTATTCAAGGTCAAGCTGCCCGGTTTCCTCAAGCCGGTCGTGCTGGTGGCGGCAGCGGTGCTGGTGGCCATGCTGGTGGCTATCGATGCGAAGTTCTGGGGTGTGGTGGTGATGGGTGGCTCAGTGATCATCCTGTTCTTTCTGCCCTGGCTGGACTACAGCCCGGTCAAGTCGATACGTTACCGGCCGGGCTGGCACAAGCTGATGTATGCCATCTTCGTGGTGAATTTTGTCGTCTTGGCCTATCTGGGGGTGCAGCCGCCTTCCGCCATTGGCGAGCGTGTGTCACAGGTCGGTACGCTGTTTTATTTCGGCTTTTTCCTGCTGATGCCGTGGTGGAGTGCGCTTGGCGAACCAAAGCCGGTGCCACAACGCGTCACCTTCGCGGCGCATTGAGCAGGAGAGTAGCACCATGAAAATCGCTGGAATTCGCGCAAAGCTGCTGGTTGTCGTGTTCGCGTGGCTGGGGCTGGTTGCCGCCACCCATGCGGCGGGCGGTGGCATCACCTGGGACAAGGCCCCCAACAAGACCAATGACCTGGTGGCCTTGCAAAACGGCGCCAAGTTGTTTGTCAACTATTGCCTGAACTGCCATTCCGCCGCCTACATGCGTTACAACAGGCTGACCGACCTGGGCTTGACGGAGCAGCAGATCAAGGACAACTTGCTTTTTGCCACCGAGAAGGTCGGTGAAACGATGGTGGCGGCCATCGACCCGAAACAGGCCAAGCAATGGTTTGGCGGCAACCCGCCCGATCTCACGGTGATTGCGCGTTCGCGCTCGGCTGCCGGGCAGGGAAGCGGTGCCGACTATCTGTATACCTTCCTGCGCACCTTTTACCCCGATGACAGCAAGGCCACGGGTTGGAACAACCTGGCCTTTCCGAGCGCCGGCATGCCGCATGTGTTGTGGCAACTGCAGGGTGCGCGGCAACCGGTGTATGAAGTCAAGTCAGAGCAGGGGCATGACGTGAAAAGCTTCAAGGGCTGGGAGCAGTTGGCGCCTGGCACCATGACGCCGCTGGAGTACGACCATGCGATTGGCGACCTGGTGAGTTACCTGCAGTGGATGGGTGAACCGTCGCAGAACACGCGCACCCGGGTCGGCGTGGGTGTGATGTTGTTCCTGCTGATACTGACTGTGTTCACCTGGCGCCTGAACGCGGCGTACTGGAAAGACGTCAAGTAGCTTCGCTCAGGGCCCGTTGTCACGACGGGACTTGAATTTCCAGAGTGGGTTTGCCATGATGCAGCCCACTCTTTTTAGTTTCGGCGACAGCTTGCATGCAACAGGGTCGTCGCCGGGACCGTGATTTGATTTTTAGGAGCCCCCACCATGATGGTGCTGTATTCAGGAACCACCTGCCCGTTTTCCCATCGATGCCGATTTGTGCTGTTTGAAAAAGGCATGGACTTCGAGATTCGCGACGTCGACCTCTACAACAAGCCGGAAGACATCAGCGTGATGAATCCCTATGGTCAGGTGCCTATCCTGGTCGAGCGCGATCTCATCCTGTACGAGTCAAACATCATCAACGAGTACATCGACGAGCG
>JANOLY010000153.1:0-11454 GCA_031420055.1 Burkholderiales bacterium
CCGTACTCGGCCGCCAGTTCGTGCAGCGTCATGCCGCCTGAAGAATCGTCGTTGACCTTCAGCCAGCGCTCTTCCACCACGCGGCGGCTGCGTGCGTCCAGCACGTTCAGGGCCTGCGCGATGCCGTCGCCCGCCAGCCAGTCGCGGTGGCGCGACTCCAACGCCCGCGTCGGCTCGTGGGTGTCGTCGGCCAGGTAGGCGATGGGCGCGTAGCTCTCCTCGCCGTCGTCGGTCTGCGGCTCCAGCGCCACGTCGCCGCCGGACAGGCGGGTTTCCATCTCGATGACTTCGTCGGGCTTGACGTTGAGCTCCAGCGCCATCTTGGTCACTTCAGCGGGCGTCAAGGTGTTGCGGTGCGTCTCTTCGTTGCCGGCTTCGGCCTTCATGCCCTGCTTCATCGAGCGCAGGTTGTAGAACAGCTTGCGCTGCGCCTTGGTGGTGGCCACCTTGACCATGCGCCAGTTCTTCAGGATGTATTCATGGATCTCGGCCTTGATCCAGTGCATGGCGTAGCTCACCAGTCGCACGCCCTGTTCGGGGTCGAAGCGCTTGACGGCTTTCATCAGGCCGACGTTGCCTTCCTGAATGAGGTCGCCCTGGGGCAGGCCGTAGCCCCTGTACTGGCGCGAAATGGACACCACCAGCCGCAGGTGCGACAGCACCATGCGCCCGGCGGCCTTGAGGTCGCCCTCGTCGCGCAGGGCGCGCGCAAAGGCGCTTTCTTCGGCCTGCGTCAGCATGGGCATGCGGTTCACCGCGGACACGTAGGCGTCCAGGTTGCCCAGCGAGGGCACCAGCGACCAAGGGTCGCGCAAGGTCAGGGCAGTGGGGTTCAGAGCGTTCATGCCGACTCGGACTCCGTCTCAGTAAAACAGTTCCGGCATATTAGCACTCGTCATCAGAGAGTGCTGACAGCCTCCCTGCCGCTGCTGGCGCGTTGGGGAAATCGCACGAAACCTGCGATTTCGTCCAGTGTCGGCGTCTGCCGGCCAGCACTGCTGCTCAGCCGGTGATGCGCATCGACAGGTCCACCGCCCGCACGTCCTTGGTCAGCTTGCCCACCGAGATGCGGTCGACGCCGCTGGCGGCGATCTCTCGCAGCGTGTGCAGGTCCACGCCGCCCGAGGCTTCCAGCACCGCGCGGCCAGCGGTCAGCGCATAGGCGCGGTGCAAGTCGGCCAGGCAGAAGTCGTCGAGCAGAACGTTTTGTGCGCCAGCGGCCAGGGCTTGGTCCAGTTCGTCCAGGTTCTCGACCTCGATCTGCACCGGCACACCCGCGTTCAGTGTGTCGGCGGCTCGCAGTGCCGCCCCGATGCTGCCCGCCGCGGCGATATGGTTTTCCTTGATCAGGATGCCGTCCCACAAGGCCATGCGCTGGTTGCGCCCGCCGCCGGTGCGCACGGCGTACTTCTGCGCCTGGCGCAGCCCGGGCAGGGTCTTGCGCGTGTCCAGCACGGCGCAGCCACTCGGGTTGGGCGAGACGCCGGCAATCGCCTGCACGTACTGGCGCGTCACGGTGGCGGTGGCCGAGAGCATCTGCAGGAAGTTCAGGGCCGGCCGTTCGGCGCTGAGCAGGGCGCGAGCGTCCGCCTCGATGCGGCAGACCTCGTCGCCTGCCGCCACCTCGGCGCCTTCGGCCCGCGGCCAGTCGATCTGGGCATGGGGGTCCAGGGCTCGCACGCAGGCGTCGAACCAAGGCCGGCCACAAATGACGGCGGTCTCCTTGGCGACCACGTGGGCACGCACCCGGCGCGCTGCGGGCACCAACTGCGCTGTCCAGTCGCCGCGGCCGATGTCTTCCATCAGCGCGTCGCGCACATTGCGTGCGAGTGCCTCGCGCAGGGTCTCGTTGTGGTCTTGCATGGTGTGCGGCGGGCTTGCTCGTTCAGACATTGAACAAGAAGTTCAGCACGTCGCCGTCCTTGACCACGTACTCCTTGCCCTCGGCGCGCATCTTGCCGTGGTCCTTGGCGCCTTGCTCGCCCTTGAAGGCGATGAAGTCGTCATAGGCAATGGTCTGGGCGCGGATGAAGCCGCGTTCGAAGTCGGTGTGGATCACGCCAGCGGCGTTGGGCGCCGTGTCGCCGATGTGGATGGTCCAGGCCCGCACCTCTTTCACGCCGGCGGTGAAGTAGGTCTGTAAGCCCAGCAGTGAAAACGCGGCGCGGATCAGCCGGTTCAGACCGGGCTCGTCTTGCCCCATCTCGTGCAGGAACAAGGCCTTGTCCTCGTCCGCCATGTCGGCCAGCTCGGCCTCGGTCTTGGCGCAGATGGCGACCACCGGCGCATTCTGCTTGGCGGCGTATTCCTGCAAGCGCACGAGGAACGGGTTGTCCTTGAAGCCGTCTTCAGCGATGTTGCCCACGAACATGGCCGGCTTGGCGGTGATCAGGCACAGCGGCTTGAGGATCACGCGCTCTTCCTTGCTGAAGTCGATGCCGCGCACCGGCAGCGCCTGGTCCAGCGCGGCCTGGCATTTCTCAAGCACCTTGACCAGCGCCGCGGCTTCCTTGTCGTTGCCCGAGCGCGCGGCCTTCACGTAGCGGTGCAGGCTTTTCTCCACCGTGCTCAGGTCCGCCAGGCACAGCTCGGTCTGGATGATCTCGATGTCGGAGATGGGGTCCACCTTGCCGGCCACGTGGATGACGTTGTCGTCCTCGAAGCAGCGCACCACGTTGACGATGGCGTCGGTCTCGCGGATGTGGCTCAAGAACTGGTTGCCCAGGCCCTCGCCCTTGCTGGCGCCGGCCACGAGACCTGCGATGTCGACGAATTCGACGATGGCCGGCACGATCTTCTCGGGCTTGACGATGGCCGCCAGCGCGGCCAGCCGCGGGTCGGGCAGCTCGACCACGCCCACATTGGGCTCGATGGTGCAAAACGGGTAGTTCTCGGCGGCGATGCCGGCCTTGGTGAGGGCATTGAACAGGGTGGACTTGCCGACGTTGGGCAGGCCCACGATGCCGCACTTGAGTGACATGGATGGCTTTCGATGCGAAGGGCGCGGAACCGGCGATTTTCCTACACTGCGGCCATGGACCCATCCCCACAGACTTTGTTGCCCCACACCAAGGACCTTGGCGGTGGTTTCACGGTGCGCCGGCTGCTGCCCGCGGCGGCGCGCCAGGCGGTCGGGCCCTTCCTGTTCTTCGACCACTTCGGCCCCATCACCGCCGGCCCGGACGACAACCACGACGTGCGCGCCCACCCGCACATCGGCCTGGCCACTGTGACCTACCTGTTCGAGGGCGCCATGCAGCACCGCGACTCGACCGGCGCGGTACAGCGCATCGAGCCCGGCGCCATCAACTGGATGACGGCCGGTAGCGGCATCGTGCATTCGGAGCGCACGCCCGACGACCTGCGTGGAACCACCCGCCGCAGCCATGGCCTGCAACTGTGGGCGGCGCTGCCGGCGGCTGACGAAGAGATGGCGCCTTCGTTCGCACACACGCCGGCCGCTGACATTCCGGCGCTGGAAGTCGGCGGCGCGCAGGTGCGCGTGCTCGTGGGCAATGCGTTTGGCGCCACCTCGCCCGTGGTGGTGCGATCACCCACGCTGTACCTGGACATCGCCCTGCAGGTCGGCGACGCCTTGCCGCTGCCGCTGGCCGCCGAGCGCGCGGTCTATGTCGTCGAAGGCGCCGTGCAGCTCGACGGCGAAATGCTCGCGCCGCAGACCCTGACCGTGCTGACCGCCGGTGACGAGCCGCTGCTGTCAGCCGACGGCCCGGCGCGCGTGGTGTTGATAGGCGGTGAACCGCTGGGCCACCGCCATCTGTGGTGGAACTTCACCTCCAGCCGCAAGGAGCGGTTGCACCAGGCCGCCGACGACTGGGCCGCAGGCCGGTTTGACGCGGTACCGGGCGAGACGGAGTTCATACCGTTGCCCGAGATGCACCCGTTGGCCTAGTCTGGTGCGCTCGAAGTCCCGGCGGCCGAGGCAGGCAAGGTCGGCTTTGCCGCCAGCGGCACGCACGTTGCCGGCCATGAGCCGCCACCGCTTGCAAGTCAGACCTGTCGTTCGCACAGGGCCCATCGTTCCTCGGCAGCCACCTGCTTCACCACTGACACGCGGGGATGCCGAGGGCGGGCGTTTGCGCTGCGTCGCGCGTCTCAGCGCGCGGTGCGCGGCGTATCATCGTCTGATGAACAAGCCCTACTTTGTGCGCGCAGAATGGGACGACGAGGCCGCGGTCTGGGTCGCGACGTCCGACGACGTGCCGGGCTTGGTCACTGAGGCGCCGACGCTCGAAGCCCTGGACGCCAAGCTCAAGATCATGGTGCCAGAGTTGCTGCAAGCCAATGGCTGCATGCCGGCCGACGGGCGGGTTGCCGTCGAGTTGCTTGCCCGCCGGTTCAGCTTCGCCCTGCCCGTGCCTGCGGCAGCCTGAGCTCGATGGGGCAAAGCCTTACGCCGGATTTGCTCCGGCTGTTGAAGGAGGCTGGTTGCATGTTTATCCGCCACGGCAAGGGTGATCACGACATCTGGCGCTCCCCGCGAAGCGGTACGACCTTCCCAGTCGACCACAAGATCTTGTCCCGGCACACCGCCAACGGCGTGCTGAAGCAAGCTGGACTGCCCAAGCATTTCTAGCCTCATGCTCCGGCAGGCTGCTTTAGGCAAGCCGGGCGTGTAACTCCAACGGGTCGCCAAGAGCCTTTCGACTTGCCACCCGACTTCGCCGACCTGGGCGTTAAGTGAAGGCGTCGGTATCAAGCACAGCGCGGTCAAGCTTCTCGGTGACGTCGTGGAAGTTCGCGCGCATCGCTCGACAAGTGCATTGCCGTGCGGCGCCCGCCACTAGAAGGCCCAGGTAGCTCTCACCGCCTGCCCGGTGCGCAACGTCTGCTCAAAGCCCGACAGCACCACCGCATTCATGCCGAAGGTCAGCGCGCCGTCCATGCGCGGGTCGGCGCGAAAGCCGGCCAGCGTGTCGCCCGGTTCATGGCCAGACTCGCCAGTGGCGGGGTCCACATTCGGAATCGTGCAGCGCACGCACGGCTTGACGAGTTTGAGCCGCACCAGCCCGCCGTCGGCGTCGATCTCGATTTCGTCGATGTGGTCTTCGTCCCAGGGCTGCAGGCCGCCCAGCACCAGGTTGGGCCGGAAGCGGTTCATGCCCACGGCGGCCTGGCCGCAGGCTGCCAGGCGTTGGTTCAGGTCGTCCAGCGACGCTTGGCCCGCCACCAGCAGCGGGAAGCCGTCGGCGAAGGCGTTCTCGGCCTGCACCGCGCCCGTCCAGCGCGCTTGCGACAGGCGCTGCTGTTCGGGGTTGAAGCGCACCAGGCGCACCGGGCGGCCCAGGAAGTCGCTGAACCACTGCGCGGCAAGCGCCCCCATGTCGTAGGCCTTGACCACGTCGTCCCACACGCGCACGCGGGTGGGGGCCTCGACGGTGTCCAGGCGGATGTGCAGGGCCAGCATGCCGGGTGCGCGCAGCACCATGTCTTGCGTGCGCAGGGTTGGCACCACCAGCGCCAGCCGCGGCCGTTCGCGCTGGGTCAGCATCTCGCCTTGCTCGTCCACGACCATCCACGCGCGGTCGAATTCCAGGCCGGTTTCGACCAGCAAGGCGTCGTTGACGGCGATGCCGCCGCAGGACTTGATGGGGTGGACAAACAGCGCCGACACGCGGGCTTGCAAGGTGCTGGCGTTGTTCACGGGCGGGGCCTTCGGGCTTTGGTACAGGCCGGCATTGTGCCCGGGGGGGTCTCCCTACAATCGCCGTCATGCAGTCCCCAGACATCCTTGTTCGCGGCGCCGGTGCCGTCGGGCTGACGGCGGCGCTGGCCCTGGCGCGCCAGGGTTTGCAGGTGGCGCTGGCCGAGCCTGCCCTGGCAGCCCCGCCGGGCCCGGACCTGCGGGCCTATGCGCTGAACGCTGCGTCGGTGGCCTTGCTCGAGCAGCTGCGCGTCTGGTCGGCACTGCCCGATGACGCGCGCACCCGCGTTCACGACATGCATATCGAAGGCGATGCGCCCGGCGCTGCGCTGGACTTTTCGGCCTGGTCGCAGGGCGCTACAGAACTGGCCTGGATCGTCGACGCCGCCGAGCTTGACCGCGCACTGCGTGCGGCGGTCGGTTTTGCGCCGCACATCGCCAGGCTCAGTGACACGCAGGCGGCTGCCTTGCCGGGGCCTGCGCCCTTGCAGGTGCTGGCTGACGGCCGCGACTCGCCCGAGCGCGCACGGCTGGGCGTGCAGATGCCGCGCCAGGCCTATGGCCAGCGTGCCATCGCGGCGCGGCTGCGCAGCGAGCAGGGCCACGCCGGCTTGGCGCGGCAGTGGTTTCGCAGCCCCGATGTGCTGGCCTTGCTGCCGCTGGACCGCCCCAAGCCCGGCCATGGCCTGGGCCTGGTGTGGTCGGTGCCCGATGCCCAAGCTGACGAACTGATGGCGCTGTCTGACGCCGCCTTCGAGGCCGCTCTGATGGACGCGAGCGCCGGTGCCGCCGGCCGGCTGTCGCTGGTCAGCCCGCGCGCGCAGTGGCCGCTGGCGCTGGCACAGGCTGACACGGTGTGTGGCCCCGGCTGGGTGATGGTGGGCGACGCCGCGCATGTGGTGCACCCGCTGGCCGGCCAGGGTCTGAACCTCGGCCTGGCCGACGTGGCGGCACTGGCCGAGGTGCTGGCCGCGCGCGAGTCCTGGCGTGCGCTGGGTGACGCCAAGCTGCTGCGCCGTTACGCCCGCCAGCGCCGGGCCGACACCCTGGCCATGGGCCGCGTCACCGATGGTCTGCTGCATCTGTTTGCCAGCCAGCAGCCCTGGGTGAAGGAACTTCGCAACCGGGGGCTGAGTCTGGTGAACCAGGTGCCTGCGATCAAGCGGCTGCTCACCGACCGCGCCTTGGGCCGTTGAGGCCGCCCACCCCTTTCCACTTCAGGACTTTCCATGAACTTGTTCCCCCCAGGCCTGTTGCCGAGCGCCCGCTGTTTGTGGCTCGTGGCCGCCATGCTGGTGTGCGGTGCGGCCACCGCGCAAGAGGCTGTCATTCGCAAGAACCTGGCCGAACGGCTGCCCACCTTGCCCAAGATCGACGAGATTTCGCGCACGCCCATCCCGGGGCTGTTCGAGGTGCGCTTTGGCGGCACCGAGATCTTGTACACCGACGCCACGGGCGACCATGTCCTGGCCGGTGCGGCATTGATCGACACCAAGACGCGCACCGACCTGACCGAAGCACGCATCAACAAGCTGCTGGCTGTGGACTTCGACAAACTGCCGTTCAAGGATGCGGTGGTCTTCAAGCAAGGCACGGGCGCACGCAAGATGGCCGTGTTTGTTGACCCGAATTGCGGCTACTGCAAGCGCTTCGAGCGCGACATCGCCGGCATGAAGGACATCACCATCTACACCTTCCTGGTGCCCATCCTGGGTGCTGACTCGGCCACCAAGTCGCGCGACATCTGGTGTGCCAAGGACGCCGGCCGCGCCTGGCGCGCCTGGATGATCGACAACGTGGCGCCGGCCAAGGTGGCCGCGGGCTGCGACAGCGCCGCCATCGATCGCAACTTGGAGTTCTCGAAAAAGCACCGCATCAACGGCACGCCCGTGACGCTGTTCGAGGACGGTTCGCGCAAGGTTGGGGCACTGCCCGTTGACGCGCTGGACAAGCTCGTGGCTGCAGCCGGCAAGAAGAACTGAACCCTGCGATGAACAACGCCCTGCGCCTGGGCTATGCCGGGTTGCTGCCCTTTGTGGCTGGCGCGGTTCTGCTGTGGCTGGTCAGGCCCGAGGTCCACCCCTACGTGGCGCTGGCCCTGTCGGGCTACGCGGCCGTGATCCTGTCCTTTCTGGGCGGCATCCACTGGGGCCTGGCACTGCGCGAGCCGGCCCCACCGCTGGCGTGGCTGGTTTGGGGCGTGGTGCCGTCGCTAGTGGCCTGGCTGGCGATGCTGATGCCGGCCAACGCCGGCCTGGTGGTGTTCGGGCTGGCCCTGCTGGTCTGTTATGCCGTGGACCGCCGGCTGTACCCGGTGCAAGGCCTGGCGCGGTGGCTCACGCTGCGCTTTCGGCTCAGTGCGGTGGCCGCAACCTGCTGCTTTGTCGGGGCGGCGGGTAGCTGAGCATGCACAAGCCATTGGCCCCGGCGGGCCGATGAAGCGGCCCCTGTCGTTGGCCATGCTGGCCGTGGCCGTGACGCTGGCCCACCTGTGGGCGGCGGCTGAGTGGGTGCCGGCGCGGCTGGGCGACAGTGCGGCCGACAAACGCCCCAAGCCGATCGAGGTGAGCTTCGTGCGCGAACTGGCGCCAGCGGCCACCCTGACGGCACCCCCGCCGCGGGCCCGGCCGCAGTCCGCCGCGCTGGCGCCCCAGACTGCCGCCTCGGCACCGCAGCCGTTGCCGCCCGAGACCCTGCAGGCCGACCCCGTGGTGGCGGCGGGCGTGCCTGCGCTGCCTGAGGTGCCGCCTGGCCCGGTGGCGCTGGCCCCGTCGGCCCCCGCAGCGGCGGCATCGGCAAACACGGCTTTCGAGTGGCCGCCGTCGACGCGGCTGGACTACCGCCTGAAGGGCCACTACCGCGGTCCGGTGACAGGCCAGGCCCGCGTTGAATGGCTGCGCAGCGGCACACGCTACCAGGTGACACTGGAGCTCACCGTCGGCCCGTCGTTCAGCCCGCTGGCCGGCAGGCGCATTAGCAGCGACGGCGAAATTACCGCCCAGGGCCTGCGCCCGCGCCGCTACGACGAAGAGACGCGTGCCGTGCTGCGCGAGACGCGCCGCTTGAGCATCGCGCTCGAGACCGAGGTCGTGCGCCTGCCCTCGGGCCGCGAGCTGGCGCGGCCGCAAGGCGTGCAAGACAGTGCCAGCCAGTTCGTCCAGTTGACCTGGCTCTTCACCACCCAGCCTCAGCTGCTGCAGCCTGGTCAGGTGATTGCTTTCCCGCTGGCTTTGCCACGCCAGTTGGACGTGTGGACCTACGACGTGCTGGACACCGAACAGGTTGACACGCCGGCGGGCCCGGTGGCTGCCGTGCATGTGAAGCCGCGGCGCGAGGCCAAGGCCGGCGGCGACTTGACGGCCGAAGTCTGGTTCGCGCCCAGCTTGCAGTACCTGCCCGTGCGGCTGCTCATCCGGCAAGACGCCGACACCTACATGGAACTGTCACTGGAGCGGCTGCCGCAGCAGGCCGAACCCGGGCGCTAGTCGCGCGCCGGTCGCTCAGATGTCAGCAAAGCGCGCCGCGAAGGCCTCGGCGGCCTGGCGGCCTCGCGCCGCGCCGACCGTCTGCACGGCAGACATCAACGCCGCGCGCAACTCGTCGAGATTGCGCGCGCGCTCCAGGCGCAGGGCCACCGACTCTGCCGCTGGCCCGAGCAGGTCGTTCACGGCGCGCACGGCTTCGCGCCGGCGCGGCTGCAGGTCGGGTGCGGCACCTGCCGCCGGTGCCGCCACAGGGGCTTGCGGGCGCGGCGGCGTGGACGCCACGGGCGCCGGGGCGGCGGATGCCGCGGCGACGGCCAGTACCTCGATGAATCCCTGCCCGGCCAGCGCATGCAGCGTCTCGGTGGCCTGCTGCTGGATCATGGTGGCCAGTTCAGCGTCGCTGCGCTTGCCGTCGACGAAGATGAGCGCACTGCGCATGCGCGGCGTAAGCCGGTGGGCGCGGGTCTCGATCTCGGCCACGCCCTTGGCGGTCTTGCGGTAGATGATGGCCATGCCGGCAGGTGCTGCAGTTCACTGGTTGTCTGGCCCAAACTGCTTATGGGCAATCCGCAAGCTTAGTCCCAATGGCACTGGTCCGACACGGGGTTTTGCCATAGGGCCGACATATAGTGCCCGCCACCGAAGGAGAACCGCCATGACCGAAGCCCTTGTCCTGACCGAACTGCACGGTGATACCGCGCGCCGCACGGCGCTGATCACGCTGAACCGCCCCAAGCAGCTCAACGCCTTGAACGACGCGCTGATGGACCAACTGGGTGCGGCGCTGCTGGCCTTCGACGCCGACGACAGCGTGGGCTGCATCGTCATCACCGGCAGCGACAAGGCGTTCGCAGCGGGCGCCGACATCGGCGCCATGGCCGGTTTGAGCTATATGGACGCCTACAAGGGCCAGTACATCACCCGCAACTGGGAGGCGCTGCGCCAGGTGCGCAAGCCGGTGATTGCTGCGGTGGCCGGCTTCGCGTTGGGTGGCGGTTGTGAACTGGCCATGGCCTGCGACTTCATCATCGCCGCCGACACGGCGCGCTTCGGTCAGCCCGAGATCAAGCTGGCCGTCATCCCCGGCGCTGGCGGCACCCAACGCTTGCCACGCGCCGTGGGCAAGGCCAAGGCCATGGACATGGCACTCACGGCCCGCATGATGGACGCCACCGAGGCCGAGCGCGCCGGGCTGGTGTCGCGCGTGGTGGCGGCCGACAAGCTGCTGGAAGAAGCCCTGGCCGCCGCCGCCGTGATCTGCAGCATGAGCGGCCCCAGCGTGATGCTGGCCAAGGAGTGCGTGAACAAGGCTTTCGAGAGCAGCCTGGCCGAGGGCGTGGGCTACGAGCGGCGGGTGTTCCACTCGCTGTTTGCCACCGAAGACCAGAAGGAAGGCATGGAAGCGTTCGTGGCCAAGCGCAAGCCGGTGTTCAAGCACCGCTGACGCGGGCAGCGGTCAACAGCAGCGCTACGGCACCAGCCACTGCGCCTGCATGGCCGTGAAGCGCGCCCGGCGGTGGCCCTGGGCGTGCAGTTCCACCCAGTCCATGGCCTCAATGCTGGCGATGAGCACGGCAAAAAACTCGCGCTGCGTGGCCGCGGATTCCTCGGGGGCGTGGGACAGGGGCGTGCCCGGCGCGTCTTCGATGGCCGTGCCCGGTGCCAAGGGCGACAGGTAGTCGCGCGCCCCCGGAGACGCACGCAGATGGGCCCAGCGCGAGCTGACGGCCAGGCCGTCGGTGTGCACCACCACCCGGCAGCGCAGGCGCAGTTGCCAGCCCAGGTCGGCCGACCACATCACCAACGTGCAAGCCGGTTGCGCCTGCAACTGGCGTACCTTGGCGGCGCGCGAATCGGTGTAGATCGCCAGCGCCGCGGCGTCCTCGTCCACCTCGCGCAGCACCACCGTGCGTGCGTCGACGCCATCAGCCCCCGCACTGGCCAGCACGGGGGTGTGCCAGCCGTGCTGCCTGTCGCCCGCGGCCAGCGCCAGCTCGTGCCAGATCGCGGCCTCGATGTCGGCCAGTTCTTGCAGCCGGTGCGGTGCTTGGGTCATCGCGTTGGGTGGCAGGGGGCTGTCAGGCTTCCCGGCGCAGCGCCGGGAAGAGGATCACATCGCGGATGCTGGCGCTGTCGGTGATGAGCATCATCAGCCGGTCGATGCCGATGCCGCAGCCGCCCGCCGGCGGCATGCCGTACTCCAGCGCACGGATGAAGTCGGCATCAAAGTACATCGCTTCTTCGTCGCCGGCCTCTTTGTTCGCGGCCTGGGCCTGGAAGCGCGCGGCCTGGTCTTCGGCGTCG
>JANOLY010000154.1:0-1805 GCA_031420055.1 Burkholderiales bacterium
GCTGCGCCAGCGCTACCTTCTCGAGTACACCCGCATCGCCGCAGCGCCTTGCAGCCTGCCCCGGCACACGCGAGGCAGCCAGTTGCGTGCGAATGCGGGCAATGCGCTGCGCCAAGCGGCGCGCTGGCTGCCGCGGTGAGGTCGACGGACCCACGCAGGGATCTGTCCGCCCCCAGCCGGCGCATCGCCACCCTGGGCCTGCTGGCGGCCGGGCTGGGCTGGCGCAACGCGGTGGCCCGCGAGCCCGCGTCCCAGCCCAGGTCCGCATCGTTACCCGCAGCCGCACCATCACCCCCACCGGGCCGCGTCCTGCAGGTGGGGCCCGGCCGGGCCCTGGCCACCCCGGGGCAGGCCGCGCGCGTGGCCCGTGACGGCGACACCGTGGAGGTCGACGCGGGCGAATACCACGGCGACGTGGCGGTGTGGACCCAGCAGCATCTGCGCCTGCGCGCCGTGGGCGGCCGCGCGCGCTTGTTGGCCAGTGGTGCTGCGGCCGAGGGCAAGGCGCTGTGGGTGCTGCGCGGCGGACCGTTCGACGTGCAGGGCTTTGACTTTGAAGGCGTGCGGGTGCCCAGCCGCAATGGCGCCGGCATCCGCTTCGAGGCGGGTGAGCTGAGCGTGCGCGACTGCCGCTTCACTGGCAACGAGATGGGCTTGCTTGCCAGCAACCAGGCCGACGCGGTACTGCGCGTGGAGGGCTGCGAATTTGCCCGCAACCAACGCCCCGACGGGCACAACCACAACCTGTACGTGGGCGCCATCGCGCGTCTCACCGTCACCGGCTGCTGGCTGCACCACGCCGCCACCGGGCACCTGCTGAAGAGCCGCGCGGCGGTCAGCCACGTCCTGTTCAACCGCTTGAGCGATGAAGCCGGCGGCAGCGCCAGCTACGAGCTGGAGTTTCCCAACGGCGGTGTGGCCGTGGTTGTGGGCAACCTCATCCAGCAGGGCCCGGCCACCCAGAACGCGGCGATGGTGGGCTACGGCCTGGAAGGCTACCGATGGGAACACAACCGCCTGCTGCTGGTGAACAACACGCTGGTTGACGAGTTGCCGCAGGGCGGCTCGGTCCTGCGCTGGGCACCGGGGCCGGTGGAGGTGCGCGCCATCAACAACCTGCTGGTGGGCGGCAGCGGCCGCTGGCCGGCCATCGAAGGCGCCGAACTGCGCGCCAACACAGCGCTTCCACGCCGGGCCTTCGTGGATGCTGATGGATTTGACTTCCGGCCCCGCAAGGGCACCCGCTGGCCGGTGGCACCGGTGGCGGTGAACCTGTCTGAGCTGCTGCCTGCGGGCCCGGCGCGGCAGTACCGGCACCCGGCCAGCACGGTGGCGTTGCCGCGCCCGGCCGCGTACCTGGGCGCGTTCGCGCCGGCCGCAAACTAGCCAGGCTTGTGCAGCTTGAGCCACTCCTGGAGTGCCGCATCGACGCGCGTCTGCCAGCCCTGGCCGGTCGCGCGAAATCGACTTACCACCTCGGGCGACAGCCGAATCGTGATGCGCTCTTTGGTGGGACTGTGTTGCGGACCACGCACGCCCAGCTTGCGGGCCAGCCGCGCCGGAAGTACCTCGCCTGCCGGACGGAAGTCGGCAAGGTCGTCCCGGGTGAGTTCACGCACCCGACCCGTCGTGTCAATCAGTGGCTTGCGATTTTTCATACCGACCCACCTCACGAGAATTGGCTTTTCGAAAACTGATGACACGGATACCGTCAGTGACCTCAGTGAAACAGAGGACGTGCAACCTGCCCTGCAAGCGGCCGATAGCCACGTAGCGCACTTCCGGGTACTCCTGGCGTTGATCGA
>JANOLY010000155.1:0-2070 GCA_031420055.1 Burkholderiales bacterium
CCTTGCATCACACCGGCAATCCACATCGCCGCGATGTACAGCACGATGCCCACGGTGGCCACCCAGAAGTGCGTTTCGATGGCGCGCGTGCTGTACATGGCGGTACGGCCGTACATGCGCGGGATCAGGTGGTACAGCGCGCCCATGCTGATCATGCCCACCCAGCCCAGCGCGCCGCTGTGCACGTGACCCACCGTCCAGTCGGTGTAGTGGCTCAGCGCGTTGACGGTCTTGATCGACATCATCGGCCCCTCGAAGGTGCTCATGCCGTAGAACGACAGGCTGACGATGAGGAACTTCAGGATCGGGTCGTCACGCAGTTTGTGCCACGCGCCCGACAGGGTCATGATGCCGTTGATCATGCCGCCCCAGCTGGGCGCCAGCAGCACCAGCGAGAAGATCATGCCTATGCTTTGCGCCCAGTCGGGCAGCGCCGTGTAGTGCAGGTGGTGCGGCCCGGCCCACATGTAGGTGAAGATCAGCGCCCAGAAGTGCACGATGCTGAGGCGGTAGCTGTACACCGGGCGCTCGGCCTGCTTGGGGATGTAGTAGTACATGATGCCCAGGAAGCCGGCCGTTAGGAAGAAGCCCACCGCGTTGTGGCCGTACCACCACTGGATCATGGCGTCTTGCACGCCGGCGTAGGCCGAATAGCTCTTCCACAGGCTGACGGGTATGACCGCGCTGTTGACGATGTGCAGCAGCGCCACGGCCAGGATGAACGCGCCGAAGAACCAGTTGGCCACGTAGATGTGGCGCACCCGGCGCTGTCCTATGGTGCCGAAGAAGACCACCGCGTAGCTGATCCACACCACGGCAATCAACACATCGATGGGCCATTCGAGTTCAGCGTATTCCTTGCCCTGGGTGTAGCCCATGGGCAGCGACAGCGCCGCGGCCACGATCACCACCTGCCAGCCGATGAAAGTGAACATCGCAAGCTTCGGGCTGAACAGCCGTGTCTGGCAGGTGCGCTGCACCACGTGGTAGCTCGTCGCAAACAGCGTGCAGCCACCGAACGCAAAGATCACCGCGTTGGTGTGCAGCGGGCGCAGGCGGCCGTAGCTGATGTACTCAATGCCAAAGTTCAACGCGGGCCAGGTGAGTTGCGCGGCGATGACCACGCCCACCAACATACCCACCACGCCCCACAGCACGGCGGCCAGCGAGAACAGGCGCACGGACTGGTCGCTGTAGATGCTGTCGGGGGGTGCAGCCATTGCGGCGCTTGGTGCCATCGGTGTTCTCCTCACTGCGTCGCGTCGATTCGATCTGGCAATTCTTCGGGCGACGGCAGGGCCGGCCCTTGACCGGAATCAACGCCCGGCCAGTCAGCTTGAAGAATTCGCTCGCCCTCACGATCGAGGTCGTCGAACTGGCCGCCGTGCAAGGCCCAGCCGAAGATCGCCAGGATCAGCAGCACCAGACCCACCGACAGGGGGATCAGCAGGTACAGGCTTTCCATCAGCGCATGCCGTCTGAGAGCGCCACGGCCGGGCCGGCATCGGCCGCGCGCAGCGCATTCAGCACCACCGCCATCGAGCTGGCCGCCATGCCCAGGCCGGCAGCCCAGGGCGGCAGCCAACCCACCAGCGCCAGCGGCACACATACGGCGTTGTAGGCAGCCGCCCAGACCATGTTCTGGCGCACGATCGCCATGGCGCGCTGCGCGCTGGCGCGGGCGCGCACGATGTCGGTCAGCCGGCTGGACGTGACCACCGCGTCGGCCTGGCTGCGCGACACCAAAGCGCCCTGCCCCATGGCCAGCGAGACATCGGCGCGCGCCAGCACGGGTGCGTCGTTGATGCCGTCACCCACCATCACCACACGCCGGCCCGCGGCCTGGGCGCGCGCCACCGCGTCCAGCTTGTCTCGCGGTGTGGCACCAGCGATGACGGCACCGGCGCCGTGCAGGCCCAGGCGCCGAGCCAGCGCGGCTGCGCGCAGGGCTGTATCGCCCGACAACAGCGTCACCTGCACGCCCTCGGACAGCAGCGCCTGCACCGCCTGCACGGCGCCTTCGCGCAGGTGTTCGTCGAGGACGAAAGACACCAGGTGCTGGCCGTTGCG
>JANOLY010000156.1:0-1898 GCA_031420055.1 Burkholderiales bacterium
GCCTGCTCGGGCCCGCCGGTGACGCCCGTACTGGCCAGCCAGTCGCGCAGCGGTTGTTTGTCCAGCGCTTCGATGCGGCCCTCAGCCAACGCGTCGGCCAGCCACAAGCGCGAAGAGTCGGGCGTCAGCACTTCGTCCATCAAGGTCAGCGTGCCGGCCTCGTCCAGGCCGAACTCGAACTTGGTGTCGGCGATGACGATGCCGCGGGTCAGCGCGTAGGCATGCGCCGCGCGGTACAGGCCCATGGACATGTCGCGCAACTCGGCCGCGCGCGCCGGTCCGATCAAGGCTTCAAGCTGCGTGAAGCTGATGTTCTCGTCGTGGTCGCCCACCGCGGCTTTGGTGGCCGGGGTGAAGAGGGGCTCGGCCAGCGGCTGCGTCATCGTCAACCCCGGCGGCAGCGCGATGCCGCACACCGTGCCGGTCTTGACGTATTCCTTCCAGCCCGACCCGACCACGTAGCCGCGCACCACCGCTTCGCAGGGCAGCGGCGTGAGCCGCTTGACCAGCATGGCGCGGCCGTGCACCTGGGCCACTTCGCCGGGCGCTACCACGCTGTCGGGCGACTCGCCGGTCAGGTGGTTGGGCACCAGACCCGACAACTTGTCGAACCAGAACAGCGCCATCTGGGTGAGCAAGCGGCCCTTGCCCGGCACGGGGGCCTTCATCACCACGTCGAAAGCCGAAAGGCGGTCGCTGGCCACCATCAACAAGCGGTCAGCGCCCACGGCGTACAAGTCGCGCACCTTGCCGCGCGCGATGAGCGGCAGCGATTGCAGCTGGGTGGACTGCACGGCGGCCCCCAGGGCGGCCAGGCGGCGTGAGGTTGCGGTCATGGGCGGGAAGGGTGGATCGGACAAGGCGCATTGTCGGCGCACGGGCCGGCACCCTGGCTGCACGCCCTGGCCGCACTTCGGCAAGGTGCGGTAAGGTGCGCGTCGCGGCCCTACACTCCAAAGAATCCCCACATGCGTCAAGCTTTCATTGCATGAGTGAAGACATCATCCTCGAGACGCGCGCCCTGACCAAAGAATTCAAGGGTTTCGTCGCGGTAAGCAAGGTTGACCTGAAGGTGCGGCGCGGCAGCATCCATGCGCTGATCGGGCCCAACGGCGCAGGCAAGACCACCTGCTTCAACCTGCTGACCAAGTTTCACAAGCCCACCTCGGGGCAAATCCTTTTCAATGGCGTGGACATCACGGCCGAGTCGCCGCCGCACATCGCGCGGCGCGGCGTCATCCGCTCGTTCCAGATCTCGTCGGTCTTCCCGCACCTGACCGTGCTTGAGAACGTGCGCGTGGCGCTGCAGAGCAAGCTGAGCAATTCCTTTCACTTCTGGCGCTCCGAGCGCACGCTGGACGCACTGAACGACCGCGCCATGGCGCTGTTGGCGCAGGTGGACCTGGAGCCCTATGCCGCGCTGGACGCGGTCGAGCTGAGCTACGGCCGCAAGCGCGCGCTGGAGATCGCCACCACGCTGGCGATGGAACCCACGCTGATGCTGCTGGACGAGCCGCCGCAAGGCATGGGCCTGGAAGACGTGGACCGCATCCGCCAGCTCATCAAGAAGGTGGCCGCCGACCGCACGGTGCTGATGGTCGAGCACAACATGAGCGTGGTGGCCAGCATTGCCGACACCATCACCGTGCTACAGCGCGGCGCCACGCTGGCCGAGGGGTCCTACGAGCAGGTGTCGAAGAATCCGGCCGTGATCGAGGCCTACATGGGCAGCGCGCAGACCGAACTGGTCGGAGCCCATTGATGGCGCGGTTTCTCGAAGTGCAGGACCTGCACGGCTGGTACGGCGAATCGCACGTGCTGCATGGCGTCAGCTTCCATGTCGAAGAAGGCGAGGTCGTGACGCTGTTGGGCCGCAACGGCGCCGGCCGCACCAGCAC
>JANOLY010000157.1:0-4719 GCA_031420055.1 Burkholderiales bacterium
ATGAACCTGCTGGGCATTGCCAAGCGCACCGGCGCACGCTGCTTTTTGGCGTCGACCAGCGAGGTCTATGGTGACCCGCTGGTGCACCCGCAGCCCGAGAGCTACTGGGGCAACGTCAACCCGCACGGCGTGCGTTCCTGCTACGACGAAGGCAAGCGCGCGGCCGAGACACTGCACTTCGACTACCACCGCCAGCACGGCGTGGCCATCAAGGTCGTGCGCATCTTCAACACCTACGGTCCGCGCATGCACCCGCAGGATGGCCGTGTGGTGTCCAACTTCATCGTCCAGGCGCTCACCGGCGAGCCCATCACCTTGTACGGCGACGGCGCGCAGACGCGTTCGTTCTGCTATGTGGACGACATGATCGACGGCTTCATGCGCCTGATGAACAGCGAAGGCGCGATGACCGGGCCGGTGAACATCGGCAACCCGAGCGAGTTCACGATGATCGAGCTGGCCGAGAAGGTGCTCAAGCTCACCGGCTCGCTCTCGCGGCTGGTGCACAAGGCGCTGCCCTCTGACGACCCCAAGCGCCGCAAGCCCGACATCACCCTGGCGCGTGCCGCACTGGGCTGGCAACCCACGGTGTCGCTGGACATCGGCCTGGAGAAGACCATCGCGCACTTCGAGCAGCGTCTGGGCACACCGGCACGCTCGCGCGAGGTCGCCGAAGAGGGCTGGAAGCTGTCGCAGCTGTCCTTTGGCTGACGGGCGATGAGCTTGTCTGCTCTGGATGAACGCAGCGTGCTCGTGCCTGGCGGCGCAGGCTACATCGGCAGCCACACCTGCAAGGCCCTGGCTGCCGCGGGCTATGTGCCGGTGACGCTGGACAACCTGGTCTACGGCCACCGCGACGCGGTGCGCTGGGGGCCACTCGTTGAAGCCGACCTCGGCGACCGCCGCAAGCTCGAGAGTGTGCTGCGTGAGCACCGCATCTCGGCGGTGGTGCATTTCGCGGCCTATGCCTATGTCGGCGAGTCGATGATCGACCCCGGCCGCTACTTTCACAACAACGTCACCTGTTCAATGAACCTGCTCGACGCCATGCACGCCGCTGGTGTGCGTCGCATGGTGTTTTCTTCCACTTGCGCCACCTACGGCATCCCCGACCGGGTGCCCATCACCGAAGACACGCCGCAGCGCCCCGTGAACCCTTACGGCGAGTCCAAGCTGATGGTCGAGCGCGCCCTGCACTGGCACGGTGTGGCGCACGGCCTGCGATCGATTGCGCTGCGCTACTTCAACGCCGCGGGCGCCGACGCCGCTGGCGAACTGGGCGAGCGCCACGACCCCGAAACCCACCTGGTGCCGCTGGCCATCGACGCTGCCCTGGGCCTGGCGCCACCGCTGAAGGTGATGGGCACCGACTACGACACCCTCGACGGCACGGCGGTGCGCGACTACATCCACGTCACCGACCTGGCCGATGCGCATGTGCGTGCGCTGGCCTACCTGGAGCGCGGCGGCGCCAGCGCGGCACTGAACCTGGGCACAGGGCAGGGCCATTCGGTGCGCGACGTGATCGCCATGGTCGAGCGTGTGACCGGCCTGAAGGTCCCGCGCACCGACGCGCCGCGCCGCTCGGGCGACCCCCCGGCGCTGGTGGCTGCACCCGGCCGTGCCAAGGCGCTGCTAGGCTGGCAGCCCACATGGTCTGACCTGGAGACCATCGTGCGCACCGCCACCGCGTGGCACCGGCAGACTCAGGCGGCGCAGCAGCCGGTCGAAGCGGTCGCGGCCGGCGCGGTGTGAATCCGCGTTCGACCGAGCTGCCGACGGGTGTCACGCCGGCGGCCGCCGCCACGCTTGCGCGCGCCACGCTGGTGGACCCGCCCGTGACCGTGCCGGTGCGCGTGGGCGGCAAGTTCTTGTTTGCCGGCGATGTGAAGCTGTATCTGCGCGGGGTCACCTACGGCACCTTCCGCAGTGGCGACGACCCCCAGGTGCTGGGCCACGACTACCCTGACGACAACACACTGGCCGGCGACTTCGCCGCCATGCAGGCCCACGGCATCAACACCGTGCGCTGCTACACCGTGCCGCCCACGCGCTTGCTCGACGCCGCCCTGCGCCACGGTCTGCGCGTGATGGTCGGGCTGCCGTGGGAACAGCATGTGGCCTTCTTGGACGAGAGCCGCCGCGCCGACGACATCGAGCGCCGCGTGCGCGCGGGCGTGCGCGCCTGCGCCAGGCACCCAGCGGTGTTGTGTTATGCCGTGGGCAACGAGATCCCGGCCTCCATCGTGCGCTGGCATGGCCGCGCGCGGGTTGAGGCTTTCCTGGCGCGGCTGGTGCGCGCGGTGAAGGACGAACACCCGGGCTCGCTCGTCACCTACGTCAACTTCCCGACCACCGAGTACCTCCAGCTGCCCTGCGTCGACATCGTCAGCTTCAACGTCTACCTGGAAAGCCGCGCGACGCTGGAGCCCTACCTCGACCGGCTGCAAAACCTGGCCGGCGAGAAGCCGCTGCTGATGGCCGAGATCGGCCTGGACAGCCGCCGCAATGGCGACGAGAAGCAAGCGCACAGCCTGGACTGGCAGGTGCGCACGGCGTTCGCGGCCGGCTGCGCAGGCGCGTTTGTGTTTGCGTGGACCGACGAATGGCACCGCGGCGGCCACGACATCGAGGACTGGGACTTCGGCCTGGTGCGGCGCGACCGCAGCCCCAAGCCGGCGCTGGCGACGGTGGCCGCGGCCTTTCGCGAGCTGCCGTTTCCGGCGGACACGGCCTGGCCGAAGGTCAGCGTGGTGGTGTGCAGCTGCAACGGCGCGCGCACCATTCGCGACACGCTGGAAGGGCTGAAGCGGCTGGCCTACCCGAAGCTCGAGGTCATCGTCATCGATGACGGCTCCAAAGACGCCACAGCCGCCATCGCCGCCGAATACGACTTCGTGCGGCTGACCAGCACGCCCAACCGCGGCCTGTCTGCCGCGCGCAACCTGGGCTGGCAACAGGCCACGGGCGAGATCGTGGCCTACATCGACGACGACGCCTACCCCGACCCGCACTGGCTGCACTTCCTGGCCTACCGCTTCATGACCGGCGACTGGGTGGGCGTGGGCGGCCCCAACATCGCCCCGCACGGCGACGGCGCAATAGCCGACTGCGTGGCCAACGCGCCCGGCGGCCCGGTGCAGGTGCTGCTGACCGACACCCTGGCCGAGCACGTGCCCGGCTGCAACATGGCCTTCAGACGCGACGCGCTGGCCGCCATCGACGGCTTCGACCCCCGCTACCGCGCTGCCGGTGACGATGTCGACATGTGCTGGCGGCTGCAAGCGCGCGGCGGGCGCATCGGCTTTCATGCCGGGGCCATGGACTGGCACCACCGGCGCAATTCCTTGTCCATGTATTGGAAGCAGCAGCAGGGCTACGGCAAGGCCGAGGCGCTGCTCGAAGAGAAATGGCCCGAGCGCTACAACACGCTGGGTCACATCGCCTGGGGCGGCCAGCTGTACGGGCGCGGCTTCACGTTGCCGATACCGGCGGCGCGGGCCAGCGTGTACGGCGGCGTGTGGGGCAGCGCGGCCTACCAGTCGCTGTATGCGCCGGCGCCGTTGACCTGGCTGACCCTGCCCTTGATGCCCGAGTGGTGGTACCTCGTCGCGACGCTGGGCGGGGTGACGCTGCTGGGTTTGTCGTGGGCGCCGCTGTTCATGCTGGCGCCGCTGTTTTTGCTGGCGCTCGCCGCACCTTTGGCGCAGGCTGTGCTGGCGTCGGCACGGGCCAGCTTCCCGATGCCGCCGGCCGACGCGCGCGAAGCCTGGCAGCGCCGGCTGATCACCTTCTTCATGCACTTGCAGCAGCCGATTGCACGGCTCATCGGCCGGCGCAAACACGGCCTCACGCCGTGGCGGCGTCGTGGACATGCAGGCGATGCGCCGGCCAGCGTGCCCGCGCAGGTGTGGAGCGAGACCTGGCACGCGCCCGAGACCTGGGTCGAACGGGCTGAGGCCGCACTGCGTTCGCGCGGCTTCATCGTGGCACGAGGTGGCCACACCGACCCGTGGGATCTCGACCTGCGCGGCGGTGTGCTGGGCTCGCTGCGCGCGCGCTTTGCACTTGAAGAACACGGCGCCGGCAAGCAGTTGGTGCGCCTGCGCAGCGAATCGCGCATGCCCCGGCTGGCGCGTGCAGCGACGGCCCTGTGCACGGCCCTGGCGCTGGGCGCGGCGCTGAGTGGCGCGGCGGTGGCTGCAACCGCCCTGGCGCTGGCGGCTGCCCTGCTGGTCGCGCGCAGCCAGACCGACCTGGCGCATGCCCGGGCCGGCTGGCGCGCTGCCGTGCACGAGCTCAGCAGCCCCGGCGTCGCCGTGCCCGCGGCTGAGGCTGCCGAACAGACATCATGAGCGCCACCGCCCCGCCCACGGCGCAGACGCTGCGCCGGCTCATCAACCACCTGCGCCCCTGGCGGGTGTGGGTGGTGCTGATCGTGATCGTCGACCTGCTGGCCGTGCCGCTGGCGCTGCTGGCGCCGCTGCCGCTGAAGATTGCCGTGGACAACGCCATCGGCGGCCAGCCGCTGCCGGCCTGGTTGCTGCCGTGGATTCCGGCCGGGCTTTCAACCGACGGCCTGGGCTCGATGCTGGCGCTGGCGGTCGCTCTCGTGGTGCTGCTGGCGATGGTCAGCCAGGTCCAGAGCAGCGGCGCGTGGCTGCTGAAAACCTGGACCGGTGAGCGCGTGGTGCTGGGCTTTCGCGCCGAGCTGTTTCG
>JANOLY010000158.1:0-1956 GCA_031420055.1 Burkholderiales bacterium
TTCCCGATGCAGAAACTGCTGAAGATCACCCCCAGCAAGTCCTCGTTGCTGAACTCGCCCGTGATCTCGCCCAGCGCGCGGTGCGCCAGGCGCAGCTCCTCGGCAAACAGCTCCAGCGCGGCGTTGCCTTGCGCGGCGTGGGCCTGCGCCGCATGCACATGGTCCAGCGCGCGGCGCAGGGCTTGCACATGGCGGGTGCGGGCAGTGAACAGGCCCTCGGGCGCTGCTTGCCAGCCGGCCAGGCGCAGCAGTTCCTGGCGCAGCGCGTCCAGGCCCTGGCCGGTGCGTGCCGACAGCAGCACGCCCGGGCCGGGCGGCGCGGGCAGGCCGGGCAGGTCGGCCTTGTTGAAGACATGCAGCACCGGCACACCCGCAGGCAGCCGGGTGGCGATGTGTGCCTCGGCCGCGTCGTAGTCAGGCTGCCCGAAGCGTGTGAGGTCGTGCAGGAACACCACCGCGTCGGCCTGCGCGATGGCCTGCCAGCTACGGCCTATGCCTATGCGTTCGACCTCGTCGGCAGCCTCGTCCTGGCCACGCAGGCCAGCGGTGTCGATCACGTGCAGCGGCACGCCTTCGATCTGTATGGTCTGGCTGACCTTGTCGCGTGTGGTGCCCGGGATGGGCGTCACGATGGCCAGTTCGGCCCCCGCCAGTGCGTTGAGCAGCGAGCTCTTGCCCACGTTGGGCTGGCCGGCCAGCACCACACTCAGCCCCTCGCGCAACAGCGCGCCCTGGCGCGCACGGGCCAGGGCCTGGCCGAGCGTGGTCACTATCGCAGCGAGCTGCGCGCGCGCACCGGCGGCTTGGAGAAAGTCGATTTCTTCTTCGGGAAAGTCCAGGGTCGCTTCCACCAGCATGCGCAGCCGCACCACTTGCTGCGTCAAGCGGTCCACCTCAAGCGAAAACGCGCCGGACAAGGACCGCGCGGCCGAGCGGGCCGCCGCCTCGGTGCTGGCGTCTATGAGGTCGGCCACGGCCTCGGCCTGAGCGAGGTCGAGCTTGTTGTTGAGAAAGGCGCGCTCGGTGAACTCGCCCGGTTCGGCCACCCGCAAACCCGGCTGGGCTTGCAGGCAGCGCGCCAGCAACAACTGCAACAACACCGGCCCGCCATGGGCTTGCAGTTCGAGCACGTCTTCGCCGGTGTAGGAGTGCGGCGCCGGGAAGTGCAGGGCCAGACCGCGGTCCAGCGGCGCGCCATCGGCGTCCACAAACGCCAGCAGCGTGGCCTGCCGCGGCTGCAAGGCACGGCCACACACGGCCTGGATCAAGGGCCGAAGATCGCGGCCCGATGCACGCACGATTCCCACCGCGCCGCGACCGGGTGCCGTGGCCACGGCCACGATGGCGTCGCCCTGGCGGCCCAGGGCGGCCGTGCGTGTTGGTTCGGGGTGGGAGCCGGCGGCGTGCATGCGCAGGGCCATTCTGGCCTGCCCCAGGCACGCCGGGCCTGGCTTGGAGGTATGTGGCGCGGGTGGAGCGGCGTCAGGCCTGTGAGGACTTGGCGCTAGGTGCTCCCGAGCCGGGCTGCAAAGACCGGGTCACCCGCATGGCTGCATGGTCCTGCGAACCGGAGCACAACTCAACCCCTGTTCAGGGGATGCCCCGGAGGTCACCGTGACGAACGCACGCCAGCGCTATTTGCCCAGCACCCCGAGCTGCTTGTTGATGAACCACTGCTGGGCGATGGACAGCAGGTTGTTCGTCAACCAGTACAGCACCAGGCCGGCCGGGAAGAAGAAGAACATGATGCCAAAGGCCAGCGGCATGAACCACATCAGCTTGGCCTGCATCGGGTCCGGCGGCGTGGGGTTGAGCCACACCTGGAACAGCGAGCTCAGCGTCATCAGTACCGGCAGGATGAACCACGGGTCCGCGGCCGACAGGTCGGTGATCCACAGCGTCCACGGCGCATTGCGCATTTCCACGCTGGACAGCAGCACCCAGTACAGCGCAATG
>JANOLY010000159.1:0-14958 GCA_031420055.1 Burkholderiales bacterium
CTCGATATCGCGCAGGCTCTCGCGCCATGTGAGCTGGGCGAAGGCCATCGCGCGGAACTGCTCGGCGCACGACAAGGTACGAACACCCGCATTCCCGCCATGGCGCTGAGCGATGCGTGCAAAGCTGGTCCATGGAACGAACTCCATGACTTGAGCGAACAAAGTCTTGCCGACATGCACGTGCGTCCCCAGAGGCTGTCAAGCCTGGGAAAGTACGCGGTTTTGAGAGATCGAAGTTCAAATCGGCACCAAACAAAATCGGCCGCTAGGCCGCGCCAATGCTTGTGATTCGCCGTGACGCTAGGCGATTAACCGGACAGTAGTGGTAGGATTTCAATAGTCAGTGGCCGGGACTGGTCGCGAAAATCGGAGGAAATTTCATATGACATATGCACTGATCCGTAGGCGCACCCTCGCCGCTGTTGCTTTTCTCGCGATCGTCTGCGGGGCGACCTCAGCCCAAGCGCAGGTTCCGCAAACCCCGACGATCTCTGCGGTCCAGAGCGGCGGACGCGTGGCCTACACGTACACGATCGAGCCTGGCCTCACCGGCATCACGATCCAGGAAGCGGCGGATGCCAACTTCACGTCGGGCGTCTCGTCGATCGGTGCACCGTTCACCATAGGTTCGTATGGATTTCCGAAGGCTTGCACGAACTTCTACTACCGCGCGCAATCCCGCAACGCGGCAGGTGCGAGCGGGTGGAGCGCCCCGCAGCTGAGCAGTTGCGGGGAAGCGACCCCCACGCCTGTACCGGTGGCCCCGGTAGCCCCGCCCGTTCCGAGCATCTCAGCGGCCCAGAGTGCAGGGATGGTGTCGTACACGTACACGATCCAGTCTGACCTCACGGGCTTCACCATTCAAGAAGCGTCGGATGCCAACTTCACGGTCGACTTAAGGTCGCTTCCTGTAGCCCCCATCACGGGTCGGATTGGGTGGTCGCGCGCTTGCGGGAACTTCTACTATCGCGCACAGGCCCGCAACTCCGTAGGGACGAGCGCGTGGAGCGCCCCGCAGCTGAGCAGTTGCTCAGGGTCAGCGCCCGCGGTCCCGAGGATCTCTGCGGTCCAGAGCGGCGGACGCGTGGCCTACACGTACACGATCGAGCCTGGCCTCACGAGCATCACGATACAGGAAGCGGCGGATGCCAACTTCACGTCGGGCGTCTCGTCGATCGGTGCGCCGTTCAACACGGGCTCGTATGGATTTCCGAAGGCTTGCACGAACTTCTACTATCGCGCGGAGTCCCGCAACTCGGCGGGCCGCAGCGGGTGGAGCGCCCCGCAGCTGAGCAGTTGCACGGCTGCCGCCGTGGCTCCGGCTGGGGCGGCGCCTGCGGGCTGGACACTGACTGCCTATCAGGCCTCTGACATCGCCGTTGGGAGGAACGGCGCGGTATGGTTCATCAACGGGGGAACGATCTACCAGGTGACAGCCTCCGGACCGCAGGCGGTGCCGGGCGCGGCCAGGAACATTGCGGTCGATCCGAACGGCGTGCCCTGGGTCGTCAACTCGAGCGGCAACATTTTCAGGTGGAACGGCTCCGGTTGGACACAGATGCCGGGACTGGCAAACGACATCGGCATCGGCGCCAACGGATCAGTCTGGATCATCGGAACGGACAGTGTCCCGGCCAGTTGGAATGGAAGCGCCTGGGTCAAGATCAGCGGCCTCGGCACCAAGATTTCGGTCGACCCGAGCGGCCGTCCCTGGGTCATCAATTCGGCCAACAATATCTTTAGGTGGACCGGCTCCTCCTGGCAGCAATTGGCGGGTGGCGCCACCGACATCTCCGTCGGGCCCGATGGTGCGGTCTATGTGGTGGGGGGCGCCAGTCAGATCTACCGCTGGGACGGGACCTCGAACTGGATTCCGGAGACAGGCGTGACTGGCAGCGCCGTTGCGGCCGGTCTCGGGCCACGCGCGTGGGTCGCGCGGGCCGGCCAGACGGTCATCACCCGGTAGCTTGTGTGGATCCCCGCAATCGGCCGACCAGGCGGATGGGCGGCCAATGGCGGTGCGCTTCGCTCTATCGGAGTCGGCCGCGCAGGCCATGTGTGGGGTGTGAATGCGGCGGGTGAGGTCTATAGATTCCTCCCGGCATCGTCCGGATGGGACATGCCCGCAGTGCCGGCGGGTTCGTACATCGGCGTCAGCGCCGCTGCCGATGGATCGATCTTGCTGCTACGTAACTACGGTTCGCTCTGGAAGAAATAACAGAGACGCCCGATCAGGGCGAACGCAGCGAGGAGCGCTCGCCCGATGCCCGATGCGGACAGGCGGACAGCGGTGCAAGGCAGACAGTGAGTTTTGAACGACACAACGTGACTGCGAAGAACCAAGCATCGGGGCGGGACATGCCAGCGGTGCCGCCCGGCCAGTTTATGAAGGTGAGCATGCCCTCTGACGGGTCGATGTTCTGCCCCGTAACGACCGCACGATGTGGTGGTGGGAGAGATAGCGCTCGAGAAACCGGTCGAGCATGACAACCTGGTCCCGTGGGCGCCGCAACTTTGGCACTGCTGTTGTCGGCACGGCTGCGGGCTGGGTGGCCATCTCATCGCTGCCCATGGCGCTGCTGCCACTGCACTCACAGGCGCAGGCACAAGCTCCGGGTGCAGAACTGCCCCAGCGCCATGCCCTCCTGGTAGGCGTGTCGCAATACCCCAGCTTCCCTCCCGGTTCGACCCTGCACTTGCAGGGCCCCAAGAACGACGTGCAGCTGATTCGCACGTTGCTGCAACAGCGTGGCTTTGAGCCCGCGCAGGTAACGGTGCTGGCCGACGAGGTGCCCGATGCGGCCATGCCCACGCGAGCCGCCATTCTGGGCGCACTCGACATCCTGGCGGCCAAGGCCAAGGCGGGCGATTTCATCTTTCTGTACTTTGCTGGCCACGGCTCACAGATGCCGGCCGACCCCGCAACGCCTGAAGGCCGGCTCGAAAGCGACGGCCTCCATGAAATCTTCCTGCCGCGCGACACGGGCAGGTGGGATGGCAGCGCGGGCACCGTGCAAAACGCCATCCCCGACTTCGAACTCAACCGCCGGCTCGATGCGATGTTGGCCAAGGACGCCTTTGTCTGGGCAATTTTTGATGCCTGCCACAGCGCGACCCTGATGCGCAGCGCTGCGGACCCGGAGATCCGCTATCGGTACATGGACCCGGCGCACCTGGGGCTGACACAGGACATCATGGGCCGGGCAGAGGCACGCGCGGGCGTCGCCGCCAAGGTGGCGTCCCGGCCCGGCAACCCAGGCGCGAGCGCGGAAGATTGGCAGAGGAGCCTCGGTCGCGTCACGCCGCTTCCCACGCGCGGCGGCGCTGGTGATGCGGGCCGCGGGGGCTTCGTCGCTTTCTATGCCGCGCAGACCACGCAAGTCACGCCCGAAATGCGCTTGCCTGCTGGTGACCCCACGCGCAAACCTTACGGCCTGTTCGGCTACACGATTGCTGAAGCCCTGAGCGCGGTGGAGGGCGTGACCTACCGCCAGCTGTCGCAGTACATCCTGCAGCGTTACAGCGCGCAGAACCTCATGACGCCCACGCCGCTGTTCACCGGGACACATCTGGACGCGCCCGTGTTCGGCAGCCTTGCCGCCGCCGATAGCGGGAGCCGCCAGTGGCCCTTGGCTGTCGACAGCCAGGGCATGACCGTAGGCGCTGGCCTGCTCAGCCAGTTGACGGTTGGCACCCAGTTGGTGGTGCTGCCCGGCCCGCTGGCGCCGAGTAGCCAGGCCCTGGGCACGGCGCGGGTAGACAAGGCGACCATCACCAGCGCGAGCCTGGTCTGGGTGGCCGATGCAGACAAAGCCGCGCCAGACCTCGGCAAGCTGCCTGCGGCAGCGGTGGCCCGGCTGGCGCAAGCGGTAGTGCCCCCGCTGCGCTTGCGCGTGCTGGCGCCACCGCCTGCAACCGGGCCCGACGCCGACGCCGTCGGGCGCGAAGTTCTCACGCTGCAGCAGGCGGGCCCTGGCGGGGTGAATGTGGAATGGGTCAAGCCGGGCGAGGCGCTGGACGTGCGCTTGGTCGTGTCCGATGGCCAGGTGTGGCTGGTGCCCCCCAGCGGGCAGTTCTACGCCAAGGGGCCGGATAAGACCCACTCGATCAACGTGCAGCAACCCCAGTTTGGCCAGAAGCTGGCGCACAGCCTGCAACTGATCGGCCGGGTGCAAAACCTCCTGCGCATTGCCGCTGCCCTGCAGGACTCGTCCGGCCAGCGCGCATTGCAACTTGCCGCCACGCTGAAGCCGGTCAACGGTGCGGAACGCCCGTTGAACTTCGACAACACACCGCAGCTGTCCGCCGGCGACCGGGTGACACTCCAATTGAAGAACAGCGGCCGTACGGCCATCGACCTCACGGCGCTGTACATCGATTCGAGCTACGGCGTGGATGTGATCTTCCCAGGTAACGGGGAGAGCAACCGCATCGAAGCCGGTGGCGCCGAGCGCATCGAGATCGTCGTCAATGACGAGACCACCGGGCTGGAGCGCATGATGTTGATCGCCGTCGAAGCGCGTTCACAGCAAGAGCGCAGCGACTTCAGCTTCCTTCGTCAAGCGCGCCTGGAGCGAACGCGGGCATATCAGAGCGACACCCTGCAGCTCTTCATGGAAGCCGGCTTTGGCGCCGACCCCGGCGTGGCGACACGAGGGGGCCGGCCCGTGCCGGCAGCCGACAGGACCGACATGCGGGTACTGTCTCTGCGGGTAAAGTAGCGCCATGGACCGCCGTGATCTCCTCGCTTGGTCGGTTTGCTGGGTGCTGGCGCTCGGGGCGAGCCACGCGCTGGGCGCCACCGATTCGCTGGCCGCACAAGTGCCGTCATCGGCATCGATGCCAGCGTCTGAAGACGACGACGCGATGGCAGAAGATGCTGACGACCGAGGGGTCAACCAGGCCGCGGTCACCGCGTCTGCGTCGACCCCGACAGCCGACGAAGCGAAGCGGGCGCAGCGGCAGGAACTGCGGCGCGCAGTGCGGGACGTGGAGGCGAGCGAGCAGAAAAAAGGACCTGAGCATCCGGCGACTGGCAGGCACCTTACCAAGCTGGCTCAGCTGTACGCATTGCATGGCCGGTACGCCGAGGCCCTGCCACTTTTCGAGCGGGCATTGGCCATCACCGAAAAGGCCAAGGGATCCGAACATCCCGATGTGGCGAGGCGGCTGAAGAACGTGGGTTGGGCGCACCAGGCCATGGGCCAGTACACCAATGCCTTGCCATTGTTTGAGCGTGCACTTTCGATCAGCGAGATAGCCCATGGGCCCGAGCACCCTGACACCGGCAAGCGACTGGACGACTTGGGCAAGTTGCACCAAGACATGGGTCGGCTTGGCAAAGCACTGCCGCTTTTGGAGACCGCGCTGGCCATTAGCGAGAAAGCCAATGGGGCCGAGCACCCTGAGACTGGCGCGCGGCTGGACAACCTTGCCCGCCTGTACGCAGACCTGGGCCAATATGCCAAGGCGCTGCCGCTGTGCGCACGTGCGCTGGCCATCAGCGAAAGGGCCAACGGGCCTCAGCACCCAGACACAGCGAAGCGGCTGAGCCTCCTGGGCCAAGTCTACCGGCAGCTCGGCCAGACGACCCAGGCCCTGCCGCTGTACCAGCGGGCGCTAGCCATCAGCGAGAAGGTCAATGGGCGCAAGCACCCCGACACGGCCAAACGACTGAATGACCTGGCGCAGTTGTACCGGCAGCTCGGGCGGGATGCCCAGGCACTGCCCTTGTACAAGCGGGCGCTCGCAATCAGCGAAGAAGCAAACGGGCCGGATCACCCGGACACCGGCAAGCGGCTGAACAACCTGGCGCGGCTGTACCAGTCCATGGGCAAGACGGCCCGTGCCCAGCTGTTGTACGAGCGGGCGCTGGCCATCAGTGAAAGTGCCGACGCCCCTGAGCTGGCCTGGAAGGTTCTGGGAAACCTGATGCGGGTTCACAGCAAACGCAAGCTGAAGGACGCACTCTCGCGCCAACCTGCCCTGGCCATCTGGTACGGCAAGCGCGCCGTCAACACGTTGCAGGCCGCGCGACTCGATCTCAGCGTGCTGGGTCAGGACTTTCAGGACAGCTTCCTCAAACAGTACGAGGGCACATACCAAACCCTGGCCGACCTGTTGATCCAAGCAGGCCGCATCGCCGAAGCCGAGCAGGTGTTGGCCATGCTCAAAGAAGGAGAACTCGCCGAACTTACTCGCAGCTCGGAGGTCAAGACAACACGGATGGATGACACCCGCACCGCCGAGCGCCAGGCCAGCGCCGAGCAAAGGCGCCTGACGGCTGAAGGCGTGAAAGACGCGGCCATGCTGGTGGAGCTGAACCGGAGCGCGGCGAGCCTCTCACCCGCTGATGAGCGGCGCCGCCAAGACCTGTTGAGACTGGCGCAAAGCCGTCGAGAAGCCCTGCAGCGCTTCTACACGGGCCTGGCACGTGACTTTGCAAGAGAAGGTCAGCGGGGACAAGAAAGACAGGCAGCTACCGAAGTCACCCGGCTGCAAGGCATAGTGGCGCTCGACCAAGACGTGGCGATAGGCTTGCATTACGTGATGACGGACGAGCGTGTGGCCATCATCGTTGCCACGCCCGGGGGATCGTTCGGCCGCTTCAGTGACATCAAACGCGCCGAGCTCAACCACTTGATCAGCACCCTGCGCACCGCCATCACTGCTCGTGCTGACACGCTTGCACCAGCACAGGCTTTGTGGCGGGCTTTGATCGAGCCGGTTCACGCTGACTTGCTCGCCGCGGGCGCCAAGACAATCGTGCTGTCTCCCTCTGACAGTCTGCGTTACCTACCTTTCGCTGCCCTGCAAGACCCTGGTGGACGCTATTTGGTGCAGGACTATGCCTTGAGCCTGTGGGCTGCCGCCGTTGACATGAAGCCCAGCGCCAACAAGGTGGATTGGCGGGTGGCCGGCCTCGGCCTGACACAGCCCAAGCCCGGGTTTGCAGGCCTCCCCTCCGTGGCCACTGAACTGCGCGGCATCGTTCGCACCAGTGCCAACCCAGAGGGCATGCTGGCCGGCAGCATTCAGCTTGACGAACAGTTCGGCCGGGCCCAGTTTGAGGCCGCATTGCGAGGCGACGCCAACGTGATCCACGTGGCGAGCCACTTCGACTTCAAGCCCGGCGACGAAAGTCGCTCGGTGCTGCTGCTAGGCAAAGGCAACGAGACTTTGAGCTTGGGTGAACTCGCCGTGCTCGACTTCAGCAAAGTGGACCTGCTCACCTTCTCGGCCTGCGAGACAGCGGTAGGTGGGGGCGAAAACGAGAACGGTGCCGAAGTCGAGGGTCTGGCAGCCGTCGTCCTTAACGCACGGGGCCAGGCGGTCTTGGCGACGCTGTGGAAAGTGGCCGACGCGAGCACCGCCGAACTGATGCGCGCCTTCTACGCCCAGCGCTTGCAATCAGGGACGGCACTGACGCGCGCGCGGGCCCTGCAACAAGCGCAGCTGACATTGCTCAACGGTGCCAGTGCCGGTGATGCTGCCGCATCGGCCGCATCGGCCGCGTCAGACACGGCACGTGGAGCCACCGCCGTGGGCCGGAGCGACAAGCCAATGCGGGTGCCCGTGACAGCCAACCCGTCGCGCCCATGGGCCCACCCCTACTACTGGGCCCCCTTCGTATTGAGCGGAAACTGGATGTGATTAGGTCATGGATAGTTTTCGACATCTGCTGTTCCCATCAAACTGGTCAGTGAGCACAATTCCGATGATCAGCGACCTCAAAGCCAGCTTCACGCGTCTCGTCATGGTGATCGGTGCTGCCGCCTGCGGTGCGACACACGCGCAGTCGACCACGGCTCAGGTCTACGGGCGCATTGATGTGGGACTGCAGCACACCGATTCGGACAACAGCAAGGCCTCGAAGACGCTCGAGGTCGAATCCGGTGGCCGAACCGCTTCGCGTTTGGGCTTTCGCGTGAAGGAAGATCTTGGCGCGGGCCTGAGCCTGCAGGCCGTGCTCGAGTCCGGGATCAATGCCGACTCTGGCGGCATCCAAGGCAACGGGTTCTTCTCACGCGAGAGTTCACTGACGCTCAACAGCCCCTTCGGCTCGCTCAGCCTCGGGAGGGCCGGCAGCTTTGGCTCCGGCTCCGGCTCCTTCGACATGGTCGACAAGCTCGGCGCTTTCGGCAGCAGTTGGGGCGACGCCGCGCTTTTCACCACAGGTCGCGTTAACAACGCCATCATCTACGTGTCTCCGCGCGGCGGTGGCTTTCAGGGAGGCGTGCTGCACTCGCTGTCCATCTTTGAACCGGAAGCAGCACCCAAGGACAGGAACGTGCACCTCACTTCGGTGGGTGTCAACTACGACACACAACCGTTTTATGCAGCGGTGGTTTACGAGGTTGTCAACAACCCGCCCGGACGGAGGCCGAATGAATCACACCTGGTCGGAGGCGTTCGCTGGGATGCCGGCCCGGTCAGACTGTATGCCGCGTACATGCGCAGCAAGAACCAGTTCAAGGACGGGGTCGGCACCGACGGCCCCGACTCGCGGCAGTATCACCTTGGCGCAAGCATGACTCTGTTTGCCAGGGGCCAATTGCTGATTGGCATACAAAAGGTGGACGGCGAGCGGGACGGCAAAACCGAAAACGACGAACTGCGTCTGTCGTTCGGGTACGAGCATGATTTGTCGAACCGGTCCTCGCTCTATCTCGGGCTCACCGACCGGCAGGGCAAGAGAAGCTTGATGGGCAAGGTCGACGACCGCAGGCGCGTCTTCGCGGGGATCGTCCACCAGTGCTGATTCGTGCTCCGTCGGCTCATCGCGCGGGGCTGTTGGGCTCAGCGCAAGGCTGCTTGAGTCCGAGAGCGTTTTGATTGATTTTCGGGAGCTTGACATGATGGCCAGTGAATCGAATTTGCACCAATCCCGTCGGGGTGGTCGCGCGGCGCAATGGGTGCTTGCCGGCAGTGCCTTGTGGCTGTGCATCGCCCCGGCTTCTGCCCAACCGGCCAGCCAACCGCTCGCAGACCTCGTGCTTGCGGAGCAGCTTGCCGCACTGGCGCACGCACGGCGCGACCCACTGGCGCTGATGGTGGCGGCCAGCATCGCACGCCCCATCACGGCGCGCGCCGCGCCCGGCGCGGCCGCTTCGACAGGCGCCATGGTGCTTGCCGACACCAACGCGTGGCTGACCACCGCCCGGGAATGGGCGGGCAAACGGACCGACCTGCTGGCCTTGATCGACGACGTGCAAGCGGCTGGCGGCCGCGGCGTGGTTGGCGCGGTGGAGGCCACGCCCACCAGACTGGCGGCACGGGAAGAACGGCGCTTCCGCTTAAGGTTCGAAGGCGACTCGGACTCGGCGGTTGCCCTGACGCATCTGCTTGACGGCAACACGCGCGTCCCGCCGGATGTCGACTTGTACGTGGCCGACGACAAAGGCGCCTCGGTGTGCACCAGTGAACGCACAGGCTTGCCCAAGCTCTGTCGCTGGGCACCACGTCGTGCGGGAGAATTCGTGGTGCGGGTCGTCAATCGGCTCAACACCACGGCCGACTTCGTGCTGCTGGTGAAATGAAGATGGAGGTCAACCTCCATCGGCCGATCGAGCCTTCTTGTGCCATGACAGCGATCAAGTTTGCCAGGCATGCCTCCTGGACAGTGCTCGCCTTTGCCTTTGTCTTGGCTGGCTGCACCGGTTTTCAAGTACGCGCTGTGCGCGTCCCGCCCGACACCTTGACGTCCCCCTTGTCCGTCCCGAACCAGCAACCCAGCGCGCGTGACGCCGGTGTCTTCGTATTCGACGAACCGCAAAGCATCCGCGTCAAGGTGAGGCGCTTTTCTTTATTAAGTCTGATTGACGAGGTGGGGTATCGGCGCGGTTTCAATTATCGGGTCATGGCTGACCTCACCCCCTTTCAGGTCGAACTGTCGGGCGCAACCCCCGCGGCATTCCCCGGCGAAGAAGAGTTGAGCGATTGGGAGCGCACTGAACAGCGTCGTTTTGCCAGCGACCGTGATTTATTCGACGCGGTGGTTGCCCAAATAAATCAACGCGCGCTGAAGGATCAACCTGTACGACTGGCGTACCGCTGGATATCGGATGGCCCTGAGTTTTATATGCATAGCAGCGGTGATCCGATTACTCGTCAATGCAATGAACGAGGTGAAGCCCCGCCTAAGTGTGATATAGCGCAAATATCATTCAAGAAGTTTTTTATTCGAAACGTGGAAGTTGAAAACGCCGTAGCCAACCTGCGCAGTCTGCTTTACCAAGGAGGCGATGGACAAGGGTCCTCAGCACCTCAGATGGGTGGAGTAGTTTCCATGGGTAACATGGGCGGCATAGGTAACATGGGTGGCACGGGTGGCATGGGTGGCATGGGTGGAGCGGGCGTCGCGGCAATCAACCAGGGCAACAGCCAGAACAGCACCTTGGCCGTCTATAACCCACAAAACGCCATCATCATCCGCAGTCTTGATAACAGTTTGCTCGATAAAGCCAGCCAGCTGTTGTTTGCTCTGGATGCCAGCTACCAGCAGGTGCTGATTGAGACGCTGATCTTCCAGTACGACGAAAACACAGCGCAGCGTATCGGCACGGCGCTGGACCTTAAGAGAGAGAAAGCGACGGACGAAGGGAATCGCCAGCTGACCTCTCAACTGGTCACCCAGTTCGGCAGCAGCATCGTTGAATCCTTGCCGCGTTTGTTTTTTTCATTTACTGACCTCGAACGTAAAGCCACGCTGTTGACGAAGCTGGCTTTATACGACAGCGACGGGTTTGTCCGCGTGCTGGCCGAGCCACGATTGGTGCTGCAGTCGGGTGAATTGGCCTCGGTCAAGCTAAATACCACCAAGCATGTGCTGACCACGGGAGTCAATTCTCCGGGCACGATCAAAGAGATCCCTACCGGTATCACGTTGCAGATCACACCCACGGTGCTCGGCAATGGCAAAGTGCGAATGAAACTGGAGTTGAGTCAAAGTGAATTTACTGCGACCAGCGAGACCAACGTTGTGGCTTCGACCGTGGAGAACAAGGTCATCACTTCGGTCATCGCGCCCGACGGCGAGATGGTGTCGATCGGTGGCATCCTGTCTCGCCGCGACGGGCGTGGCGGAACGGGCATACCGGGCCTTCGCGATATCCCTGTGGCCGGGTATGCATTCGGCATGCGCGGAGGCGATGCGTCGCGCAGCCGAATCGAGTTCATGATCCGGCCGACCGTTGAGCGCGCGCCCCAGCGCCTGAGGGCCATTCGCGAAAACGTAGATAGGACTAACCAGCTTCTCGAACGCGAGCTGAGGCCTTGACGTGGTGCCGAGCGTGGATTGGTCCCTGCGCCTTGCCAGACGCTCGCGCGATCAGCGACATCGTCACTTTCGAAACAGTCCGCGCCCCTCGCACACTGGCCTGCGCCGGGATCGCGTTGGCGGGTCTTGTGGCCTCCCGGCGACGCGAGACTCGCCGCAGCGGGGCGCCACTTCCGGCGAGGGCCGCTTGAACGCGCCCCACGCCACGCCACTCGTCGGTCGCCCCCAGCGGGTCCGCCGCCCCGCCGCGCGGAAGCCGCTTCCTCGTGGTCAATGAGGGCGCCCGCGGTGTTCTGCACGGCCACCAGGAAGCATGGAAAGATGCCGCTTCGGTATGCGGCTTGGGGTCAATGGCCTGATGCCGGACCGGTCAAGAGCGACCGATCATGCGTGTAAACGAGAATATCAGCCGGCCGATAATGAGACAGTATGCTGGATCGAAGCGCGTAGGAAAGCGCTTGTTCTCCCATCAAGTTTCAAGGAATGAGACCATGAGAAGATACTTCATCGGGGGATTGATTGCAGCGATGCTTGCCTCGGCAGCATGGGCGCAGACGAGCACTACGTTTTGCGCTAAAAATAATGGTGGCTACGTTGCACGCATTATCATGTATTGGTCACCCAACGAGACCGCTGTACCTCCTGAATCTTCTCGTCGCGACCTAACGTTAGGGACGTCGGTTTGCCAGACGGTACCAGTCAAGGGTGCGTTCCGGCTCAAGATCGAGGCGCTCGGCGCAATCGCGTCCGAGGTCAACGTCTACGACGTAACGTTCAGGTCCGGGACGTTTCCATTGCATGGCCAGAATATCCAAGCGTTGGGCACGATCTTCGACACTCAGTGGAGCCGCTATAAGTAATGCGGTGCGGTGCGTCGATTGAGCTTTACGTAAAGCATGGCAACCGATCCGGGCCTGATGCATTTCCTCGATCATTGGGTCGATTGGAGAATGCAGTCATGGCGAGAATGGGACAAAGCCAAACGCAAGCGAGTGCGCGCAGGGCGGTTGATGCTGGCGGGCAAGACGGACAAAGGCCACGGTGGGCTAGTGGCGCACGAGGTTCATCGAACGATGTATCCCGGGCCTGTACGACGACGTGCGGCCGGGCAAGCCGCGAACGATCGATGACGAACGCGTGGCGCATTTGATCAAGACCACGCTGCACACCAAGCCGGCCAACGGCTCGACGCATTGGAGCGTACGAACGGTGGCCGCCGAGACGGGCATCTCCCAGACCAGCGTGGCACGGTATTTCCAGCTCTTCGGCTTGCAGCCCCATCGCTCCGAGAGCTTCAAACTGTCCAACGACCCGTTCTTCATCGAGAAGCTGCGCGACGTGGTCGGTTTGTACCTCTGCCCGCCGGACAACGCTCTGGTGATCTGCGTGGACGAGAAGAGCCAGTGCCAGTCGCTGGAGCGTACGCAGCCGATGCTGCCCATCGGCTTCGGCTACGTCGAGGGTGTCACCCACGACTACAAGCGCCACGGCACGGCCACACTGTTCGCCGCCCTGAATGTGCTGAACGGCGCGGTGCTGGCGGCCTGCACGCCGCTGTCACGCTCGCCCTGGCGCACCCACTTGCGCAGCGTCTCGCCCGTGCAGCCGATCTTGCTGGCGATCGACTCGATCGCCGCCCACTGCGACGGGTACCGGTCCTTGACGTCGAAGACCATGCGCACCGCGCGCTCCTGAACCTCGGGGGAAAACTTCGGGGACTTCCTCATGGGGGCTCCATTCTCAATCGATGGAGCCTCCTCAAAATCCGGGGCGGTTCAAGCTACCGGGTGATGACCGTCTGGCCGACCCGCGCGACCCACGCGCGTGACCCGAGACCGGCCGCCACAGCGCTGCCAGTCACGCCTGTCTCTGTAATCCAGTCCGCGGTCCCCTGGCGGTAGATCTGACCGCCGCCCCCCACGACATAGACCGAACCATCGGGCCCGACGGAGATGTCGGTGGCGGCGCCCGGCAATAGCTGCCAGGAGGAACCGGACCACCTCCAGATTTGGTTGGCCGCATTGATGACCCAGGGATGGCCGCTCGGGTCGACCGAAATCTTGGTGCCCCCGCCGCTGAGCTTGACCCAGGCGCTTCCATTCCAACTGGCCGGGACACCGTCCGTTCCGATGATCCAGACTGATCCGTTGGCGCCGATGCCGATGTCATTTGCCAGTCCCGGCACTTGCGTCCAACCGGAGCCGTTCCACCTGAAAATGTTGCCGCTCGAGTTGACGACCCAGGGCAGGCCGTTCGGATCGACCGCAATGTTCCTGGCCGCGCCCGGCACCGCCTGCGGTCCGGAGGCTGTCACCTGGTAGATCGTTCCCCCGTTGATGAACCATACCGCGCCGTTCCTACCCACGGCGATGTCGGAGGCCTGATAGGCAGTCTGTGTCCAGCCCGCAGGCGCCGCCCCAGCGGCGGCAGGCGCCGCCTCAGCGGCACCCGGGCAGGTCGAGCCGGACACCAGGCAGCCGGTAATCTGACCGCTCCAGTTGCAAGTGCCCGCCCAGATCTTCGCGCCGGAGTAGGTGCCGGTGCCGAGAACCTGGCTTTGCCAGGTCTCGCACTTTTGCCAGTTCGCGGCGATGGTGCAGGTGTCCGTGGCGCATTTGAGCGCGATCGTCTCACCGGGCTGGACGCAGCCTTGGCTGGCAGGGATCAGCTGGAAACCGTCATTCGAATCGTACGACTTGAACCACACCGGCGACGCCCTGCAGTTCTTGATGGTGACGTTTCCGGCCACCGCCACGGCCGGGACTGCCGCAGCAAAGAGGACCGAGGAGAGGGATATAGCCAGCACATGCACAAAGGTCATAGCAGGTCTCCTAGCGGTCAAAGTTGTCTTCGCAATTCTTGGGGCTCCGTCCGGTCACTGACAAGAGTGTTGACCCGGGGGACTGTCGCCTGGAGCCGCCATGTCGCGCAGCGCTACCCCGGCTGCGGCGGGGCTGCGCAGCCCTGCTGATGTGTCTGCGATGGTCAGCGACTGCCGGCGCGGCTCAGGTGGCGAAGTCAATCCCCGCCTCGCGCGCCCGTCCCCGGGGTGGCGGCTGCGGATCCAGGCCCAGGTGAGTCAGGATCTTCTCGATCACCGGCCGCTCCAGGATGGCCGCGATGATCTTCAGTTCCCCGGCGCCGCAGTTAGGGCAGTGCTGCATGTCGATGTCGAAGACCCGCTTGAGCAACCGCGCCCAGCTGATACGGTGCGGCCGGGCCTGAACCGTCTCGACCTCGCATTCTTCGTCAACTGCGACTTCGGTGGCCTGCTCTTGCACCTCGGGTTCCTGCGGCACCACCAGAGGCCGCAGCTTCGCGTGCGGGGCCAGCACGCCGTGGAACCGGATGAGGTGCAACCGCGGCCTTGGCACCAGCGCGGCCAGCCGCTGCATGAACTCGAGCGGGCTCATGACCAAGTGCGTGGTGCCGTCGCGCCACGCCGTCTTGAGCTTGAGCTCCACCTGCCCGGCAGCGTTGAGCTGAACCCGCTCGTCGGACAGGGCCGGCCGGGTGATGTAGCGGCATAGCTGTTCCAGCCGCTTGCGGTCGTTCGCCTCGACTCGCACCGCGGCGTGCAGACTGAACCCGTCGATGTCGGCGCACAGCGGCTGCCCAGCCGTACCCTCGCGCGGCATCGCGCCCCTGAGCGTCAGCACCTTCTGCCCGGCGCGCCGTCC
>JANOLY010000160.1:0-4154 GCA_031420055.1 Burkholderiales bacterium
GGTTACGGCCAGATAGGCGGCCTGGTTGTAGGTGGGGGTGACGAGGGTCACCAGGCTGGGGGTGCGCATGGTGGGCAGATCAGACCGAATCAGGCCTGCGCAGGGCGCTGCGCAGGCCAAACAGTGCCGCGCCCGTGCACAGCAGCAGCCACGCCAATTTCATGGCCGGTGTGGGCACAGCCATCCCGGCACAGGCCGCACCCGCCAGGGCCGCCAAGGCCAGGCGCGGCGGGTTGACAACGGCAACCAGCGGCCAGTGCAACAGACGGCGGCACATCTCGAACATCAGCCCGGTGTCGACGACGATGCGCACCAGCCACGCCAATGCCGCGCCGATGGCGCCAAAGCGCGCCGTCATGAACCAAAGCAGGGCGATGAAAAAAGGCAGCTCGGCCAGGTGGATCAACGCCGTCAACCGCGCCGCGCCGGCGCTCTGTATCAAGGTAAAAGGCACGTGCGCGAGGCAGTTGATCAGTGTGCCGACGGCGAAGATCTGAAGCAGTTGTGCGCTGTGTTCGGCGAAGTCGGGCCCTACCCACAAGGCCAGGCCCTCGTGCGCGAAGAGCGCAATGCCCGCTGTCACCGGTATGAGCAGGGCCAGCAGCGCATCGGTCGAGCGTGCGAACAAGCCCTGGTTGCCGGCGCCGCCCAGCGCAAACTGGGCGGCGAAGGCGGGGAACAACACCGCTGTCAACGCGCCGGGAATGATCCACAGTTTGCTGACCAGTTCATGCGGTGTGGCGTACCAGGCCACTGCCGTGGCCGAGATCAGGATGCCGATGATGAAGCGGTCGGCATAGCCCATGAACGGGCTGACCACGTTGCTGACGCTGAGCCAGCCCCCGGCAGTGGCCAGTGGCAAGACCTGTGTACGGTCGAAGGCCAAGCCCAACGGGCGCGGCAGAACCCGCGCCGCGAAGATGGCGTGTGCCACGCACGCCACCACCCGGCCGCCGGTCAGCACGGCGGCGATGAGGTCCAGTCTGGGCCCGGCCAGCCACAGCACCAGCAAAGGCCCCAGAAAGGTGAACACGCCCATCGGCAGGCGGATGAGATTGACGATGCCGAAGGCGTGTGCCGACTCGAGCACGCCGCGCAAGCCCGAAGTGAGAATGATGGCGGGCATGGCCAGCGCGATCCACAGTGCGGCACGCAGCACTTCGCCGCGCTCGGGAACGCCGCGCAGCGCGTCGATGCCCCAAGGCGCGCCGATAGCCAAGACGCCCCCTGCGGCAACGCCGAGCGCCAGCATCAACGCCAACGCCGTACCCACGAGCGGGCCGGCCGCAGCCTGCCCGCGTGCCAGCGTGGCAGCCAGGCGCAACGTCAGCGCACGACCCAGGCCCAGGTCGAACAGACCGAAGTAGCTGGCCACCGCCCAGATCAAGGTCAACAGACCGAATCGGGCCTCGCCCAGGCCCGTGATCAGAATGGGTATGGTGAACAGCGCCACCAGCAGCGGCAAGCCCAGGCCCAGCGCGTTGTACAGCGTGTGACGGCCGATCCTGGACTTTGCTGAGGCGGCGGGTGTCATGCTGACTGGGTTGAAATCGACGCCGGCCCGCAACGACTGTGCCGGGCTGGTCTGGCTCACGGTGCCGCCAGGGCCCTGCGCAGGCGCTCTGTGCGTTCGACGGGCAGCGCCTTCCACCAACGGCGCAACAGCACCCACATGACGAGCACGGCGGCCGCGGCCAAGGTTGAAAGCACCGCGGCGTTGCCGCGCTTGGGCCGGCTCTTGCGTTCGGGCTGCTGAGCTTTGTCGATGACCTGGACCAATGCGCCTTCACGGGCCTCGTCCACGCGAGCCAGTTCGTACTGCCGCGAGAACAACTCGAAAAGCGTTTCTTGGTACTTGAACTCGCGGAACCTGCCGATGTAGTTGGCGCTCGACGCGGTTTCCGATTCGGTTTCGGTGCGCGCCAGTTGCCCGCGCAATGCGGTGACGATCGCGACTTGCTGTGACACCTCTGGCGCGGTGTCGACAAGTGAGCCGCGCAGCGCCTGAAGCCGCACTTCGGCCGCCGTGGTTTCCGCCCGGAGTTTGGCGTAGGCCTCGGCCGCAGCCCGGGGCTCGGACTTCAATGCGCCGGCATTGAAGCCGCTGGCCTGCAAGGCGACCTGGGCCGCGGTCAGTTTGTCGCGGGTCTGCGCCAACTGTCGTTCAAAGAACACCCGGCGCTGCTGCGCCTCGGTGATGGCCAGCGTGGCGGTCAGCCGCTGCAGTTCGTCGACGAACGAATTGGCAATTTCGGCCGCACGCTGTGGGCTGCGGTCGTCGACTTCAACAGCGATGATGCCGTCGCGTTTGCTGAGCGACACGCGGACGTTTTCACTCAGCTTGCGCCTGGCATCGACCCGGTAGCGCACGTCGTACACCTCGATCAGTTTGTACTGGTCGATGACGCGGTCCTGCACGTTGGCACTTTGCAGCAGGGCCACAAACTGGTCGGCAGGCGTGCGAACCCCACCACCACCGGCCAGATTGGCCAAGGCGCCGAGCGACGACAAGGCGCTGGCTGCCGCACCTTGCTGCTGCGGCGGCAGAAACGACGTGCGTGCGGTGAAGGTCTGGGGAATGAGGTAACTGATGCCGAGTGCGATCAGGCCCACCGCCAGGGGCCCGAACACCAGCAGCTTCCAGCGCTGCAGCAGTGTCAGAAAGAGGTCGAACTCGGGTGCCTCGCGCGGTGCCTGTGCGTCAAGCGAGTCCTCGCTCATGGGAAGATCACCTTGATCGAGGCAATGCCCAAGCCCAACTGGTACAGCACCTGCGTCCAGTCCTTGGCCGACTGCAAGAAGGTGGTCTTGTTGCTTTCCTCGGGCACGAAAATGGTGTCCCCAGGCAATGCGGCCAGGTCGTTGATGCCCTTGCCGCCGATGCCGAACCAGCCGCCTTCGGTCTGCTGGGCGCTGACCACGCTGCCGTTGGCGCGCACCACGAAGATGCTGGTCTTGTCGGCGCCGCGCGTGGGGCTGCCGGCCAGGCGCAGGTAGTCGTCGACCTTGCGGCTGTCGTTGAACAGGTAGCTGCCAGCATTGAACACGCTGCCGAACACGCCCACCGTGGACGGACGCGAGGGCACGAAGATGCGGTCGCCGTCTTCGAGCGCCAGATTAGGCAATTCGGGGTTCCCCGGCGGAATTTGCAGCACCACGCGGCCGCTGGGCCGCGACTCGCGCAGGCGCGCCAGCAGGCGTTCTGACGCCAGTTGCTGCTGGGCTTGCGCGGCGGCTTCGTCGGCGTTGCGCACACCTGCTGCACTGGACTTGCGGCTCAGTTCCAGCTCGATGTCACGCAAGGCGCGTTCGTAGTTCACCTGCTGGCTCGAGCGCACCGACTCGCGGTTGAACTCGGTGCCAAAGAGGTAAGCCGCCGGGGTCAGTCCGCCGGCCATCTTCAAGGCGTCGGCCACGGTGCTCTCGGGCGGCAGGATGAAGGTGCCCGGGTGCTGCACTTCGCCTTCAACACGCACGCGCTTGTTCTGGCGTTGCAGCGGCAGCACGGCGTCGATGGCGCTGAAGGTGCGCACCAGGTCGCCCGCATCCAGCGGCGCCGTGGCGTCGGCCGGCAACGCGAGTTGGCGCACGCGGCGGTCGTTGCGTTCGCTGACACGTTCGACCGCCACGCGGCTGCGGTCGGCCACCGAGTTGAAGCCGCCACCCATGCGCAGCAGGTCGGTCAGCGACTCGTTGTCGCGGACTTCAAAGATGGCCGGCTTGTTGACGCTGCCGATCAAGGCCACTTGGCGGCCGATGGGGCCGATGTGGATGACGTCGTCGGACTGGATGGGCTGGTCGGCGTCGCGCCGGCCGAACAGCATCAGGTCGTACAGGTCCAGCTTGGCCACGGTACGGCCCGCGCGGCGCAGTTCGATGTCACGAAAGCTGCCCGAAGCCGACGGCCCGCCCGAGCGGCCGAAGACCACCGTGGACAAGGTCGACAGGCTGCTAACGGTAAACGCCCCGGGGCGCACGGCAAAACCGGTGACGAAGACGCGGATGTTGCGCAACTGACCCAGTGACACGCTGAGCGCGAAGTTCTTGAAGACGCGGCGGGCCTGGCGGTCGATGGCGGCCGTCACTTCAGGCACCTGCAGGCCACTGACCACCACGCTGCCCACCCGCGGGATGTTGACGTGGCCGGCGCGGTC
>JANOLY010000161.1:0-2067 GCA_031420055.1 Burkholderiales bacterium
GGTTGAACCCGCCGGCCCCCGCGGGATGCGGACGCCGGCAGCGCGATCAGCTTGACGCTAGCTGGCGCGCTGCGCCATCTATGGAATTGCGCAACTCGACCAAGCTGCCATGCCCCCTGAACTGCGGAAACTGCGCAGCAATCACTTCTGGTGCGTGGATGAAAAACCCCGCATCGGCTGCCATCAGCATGCCGGTGTCGTTGTACGAATCGCCCGCCGCGATGACGCGGTAGTTCAGGCTCTTGAGGGCGTTCACCGCACAGCGCTTGGGTTCGGGCTGGCGCAGCACGTACTGGGCGACGAAGCCCTCGGCGTCCACCACCAGGCGGTGGCACAGCAGGGTGGGGCGGCCGAGTTGCTGCATCAGCGGGTCGGCGAATTCGTAGAAGGTGTCTGACAGGATCAGCACCTGGTAGCGGGAGCGCAGGTCGTCCAAAAACTCCTTGGCGCCTTCCATCGGCGACATGCCGGCAATCACGGCCTGGATGTCGGCCAGCTTCAGGCCATGCTGGCGCAGCAGCGCCAGGCGCCAGCGCATCAGCTTGTCGTAGTCGGGCTCGTCGCGCGTGGTGCGCGAGAACTCGGCAATGCCGGTGCGCTGCGAGAAGGCGATCCAGATTTCGGGGACGAGAACGCCTTCGAGGTCGAGGCAGACGATGTGCATGGCTTGGGCTGGGGCTGGGGTTGAAGGGGTCGCTGCGGGACTGGTTGCGGTTCAGGCGCGCCGCAACTCCTCGCGGATGGTCTTGCGCACCACGGTCTCTATGCTCTGCGCGTTGATCGCCTGCTTCAGCGTTTCGTTGATCAGCGTCTGGTAACCGCGGTCGCCGGCCAACGCCCTGAAGTGCTCGACCACAGCGCCGTCAAGGAAGATGTTCACGCGCTGCTTGTTGGGCAGCACAGCGCCGGCCGCGCCGCGCTTGCGCAGCACCAGCTTGCCGGCGGCGATGTCCGCGCGGCGCAGCGGCGCGTCTTCGAGAGCTTCAGCTGAGGTTTTCACGGTAGATGGCTTGCTCATGTCGTTCGGCCTTGCGCATAGAGATGATACGGATGTGGTCCTGTGATTCCGCTGTGACGATGGCGACCAGCACGTCGCGATTGCTCGCGCGCTTTGCAGGGTCAAAGCTGAATCGCATGATCTCAGTGTATGCATGTATATGTGTATGTCAAAGGGTTTGCAGGCGGTAGCAGAATGGGGCTTGGCAAACTGCGCGCAAGCGGCGGCTGTTTTGTTCTCAGGCGGCCACCAGCCGCACCGCCACGCCGCTGAGCACGGCGTTGCCCGACAGCGGGTCGCGCTGGGTGTCGTCCAGCAGCGCGTTCAGGTTCACGCCCGGGCGCAGCGCGGCCAGTGCCAGCCGCGCGCCGGGCAGGTCGTGGCCCCAGCCGTGAGGCAGGCTGACCACGCCGGGTGACATGGCGGTGGTGACTTCAACCACCACGGTCACGGCGCCATGCTCGCTGGACATCAGCGCGCTGGCACCGTCGGCCAGGCCCAGGCGCGTGGCGTCGCTGGGGTGGAGCAAGGCCGTGCCGCGGAACGGGCCCTTGGCCAGGGTGGGCAGGTTGTGCATCCAGCTGTTGTTGCTGCGCACGTCGCGCCGGCCTGTCACCACCAGCTCGGGCGCGGGCGTGTCCAGGTCCGCCAGTGCGCGGGGCAGATCGGCCAGCAGCGAAGGCGGGGCCAGCTCGATGCGACCGCTGGGCGTGCGCAGCAGTTCCGGAATGCGTGGCTGCAAAGGGCCGAGGTCGATGCCGCCAGGCGCTGCGCGCACCTTGTCCAGCGTCAGGCCGTCACTACCCAAACCCGCGCCCAGGCCCAGACCCGAAGCCCATGCCGGGTCCACGCGCTTCATGCCCCACAGGTTGCCGTAAGGGCCGCCGCGCAGCGCGAGCTCCAGCAGGCGTTCGGGCCCGCGCAGGTGCGACACGGCCTGCATCACCAGCGGCGTGGCGTCGCCGGCCAGCTTGCGCACGTCGGCTTGCAGCAATTCGTCGTCCAGCGCCAGCACGTCAGCCTGCGCGCCCAGGCCTTGGGCTATGGCCGCCAGGCGCAGCAGCATCTGC
>JANOLY010000162.1:0-12706 GCA_031420055.1 Burkholderiales bacterium
GTGCCGGCGCTGAAGCGACGGCATCACAGGTCAGCGAAGAAGTGGCCGCGGCTTGGCGCGCCATCGACGCCGTTCTGCGCCCGGTCATCGGCCAGCGCGGGGTCGCCGCACTTTACAGACGCAGCATCCTCCTGGCTTGCAAGCACCATGGGTGTCTGGACGACGCCGTCGGCAGCGCCGAATCGGTCGTTGATGCCGACCTGCTGAAAGCCGCGTTGTGTCGGCTCAGCGCCCATGACGCCGCAGCCACGGGCGCGGCGGTGTTTCAAACCTTTTACGAGTTGCTGACCACCCTGGTCGGTCCGTCGCTGACCGAGCGTTTACTGCGCTCGGTGTGGGCAAACTTTTTGAGCGGTACGCCCGCATGGAAAAAATGAGATGACCAGCAAGGTGACGATCAACCGCCTGGCCACGGGGGTGCCCGGTCTGGACGAAGTGCTGGGCGGCGGCTTGCCGGAGTTTTCCTTCAACCTGATCGCCGGGCAACCGGGCTGCGGCAAGACCACGCTTGCGCACCAGATCATGTTCGCTTTGGCCACGCCAGAGCGGCCTGCGCTGTACTTGACGGTGCTGGGCGAACCACCGATCAAGATGTTGCGCTATCAGCAGCAGTTCGAGTTTTTTGACAACGAGTCGGTCAACCGCAGCGTGCGGTTCGTCAACCTGTCTGAAGACGCCATGGCCGGCGACCTCGACAAGGTGCAGCGCCGCATTGTTGACGAGGTCACGCAGCACGGCCCGAATCTCGTGTTTGTGGATTCATTCCGTTCGGTGGTGCTGGCCAGTCAGGCCGAGGGCAACCCCCACAACACCTTGCAGCAGTTCGTGCAGCAACTCGGCATGCTGATGACGAGCTGGCAGGCCACCACCTTCCTGATCGGTGAGTATTTCAATGAGACCGATGCGAACCCGGTTTTCACGGTCGCCGACGGGCTGATCTGGATGCGTCAAAGCGTGCAGCGCAATTCTGTGGTGCGCAAGATGGAGATCGTCAAGATGCGGGGCCAGCCCACTTTGCCGGGGCTGCACACCTTTCGCATCGGCATGGCTGGCATCACGCTGTTCCCGCCGGCACGGGCTGCCGCACCCCTGGACGGCGCTGTCAAAGCCGATTCCGCCTTGAACGGCGGCCGCGCACTGATGGGCGTACCACGGCTTGATGCCATGTTGGGCGGTGGGTTGCCACGTGGCTACTCGCTGCTGGTCGCCGGGCCCTCAGGGTCAGGCAAAAGCCTGCTGGCGACGGCCTTCCTGGCCGAGGGCGCCCGCAGCGGCGAGACGGGCGTGATCGCCGCATTCGAGCAGCGACCGAATCGCACGCGCAACCCGATGATGGCGGACCTGATCAGTTCCGGCCGCGTCGGTCTGGTAGACAGCTCCGCCGCCGACCTCTCGATCGACGAGGTGGTGCACTTGCTCATCAGTGAGATCGGCCGTCTCAAAGCCAGCCGCGTCGTCATCGATTCTTTGTCGGGCTTCGAGCTTGCTCTGGCGCCAACCTTCCGTGAAGACTTCAGGGAATCGCTGTCCAGGCTGGTCATGGCTTTGGCCGCGACCGGTGTCACGGTGTTGATGACCTCCGAGCTGGAAGACCGCTACACCGACCTGCGCTTCAGCCCCTACGGCACGGCGTTCATGACGGACGCCATCATCGTGCAACGCTATATCGAGGTCGATAGCCGGCTGCGCCGCGTCTTGGCGGTCGTCAAGGTCCGCGCCAGCGCGCACTCCGACGAGTTGCGCGAATTCAGGATCGACGATTCAGGCATCTGCATCGGCGACATGCTGGCGGACCAGGAAGGGCTGTTGGGCGGCAGGCCGACCAGCAAACCAGCGCAAACGGCCGCAGCCGGCGCAATCGCGCCCGATGGTTGAAACTCTCCTGTTGGGGCGTGAACCATGAGCCCAGACCCCGACCAGCGCGCTGAGGCGGCCGTGACGGCTGCTCAAGATCTTGCTCGCCTCAATGCGCGCGTCGACGCCATGCGCACCATGCTGGTGCGCTTGCTGCAAGATGTTGTCGTCGCAGAAAAGCGTCTGGGCAACGGCGGCGGCGCCCCATTGCTGGAAGTGAACGAGCAACTGGTGGTCTCGGCCCTGCTCAGCCAGGTCGACGCCGAGGCCGTCTCGCGGGTGCTGGGGGAGACGCAAGCGTCCGCCGGGCTTGATGCGCTGACCCAATTGCCGGCCCGCATGCTGCTGCTGGACCGGCTTTCCCGCGCGCTGGCGCTGGCCAAGCGCCATGGCAGCCGGCTCGGCGTGCTGTTCGTCGACATCGACAAGTTCAAAGAGATCAACGACACGCTCGGTCATGCCGCCGGCGACGAGGCGCTGCAGTTTGTTGCGCAGTGCCTCAGCACTGCGGTGCGCGCCGCAGACACGGTAAGCCGGTACGGTGGCGACGAATTCGTGGTGTTACTTGCCGAGGTTTCCAATGTAGGCGACGCCGAGGTGGTTGCCAACAAAGTGCTGAGGCTGCTCAGCGTGCCCGGCAGCCTCGGCGGCCGTGTTTCGGGCCTCTCGGCGAGCATTGGCATCAGCATCTTTCCCGAGGATGGCGACGACGCGCATACATTGATCGGGCGCGCCGACACGGCGATGTACCGGGCCAAGCGCCGCGGGTCTGGCATGTGCGTGTTCCGTGCCGAGCCTTTCGAGGAGCCGTCCGACTTGGCGAACGCCGCACGCATGACGTCGCCTGTACTCGCGCAAGTGGCCGAGCCCGACCACGGGCGCCACGAGAACCAGTTGCGCGAGGCGAATGAACAACTGGTGCTGGCCGCACTCAGCGCCCAGGAACTTCAAGGCGCCATGGTGGAGGCGCAGCGCCGTCAGGTGGAATTTCTCACCCTGATGGCCAGCGAGTTGAGTGACCCCCTGGCACCCATCCGGTTGGCAGCGGCGCAGTTGGGCCGCGTGCCCAGCGACATCGCGTTGCTGCCTGTAGCGCAAGCCCTCATCGAGCGCCAGTCAGAGCGCATGACGCGCTTGGTCAACGACTTGTTGGAGATGTCGCGTGGCAACACCGGAAAGCTGCGTTTCAAGCGCGAACAGATCGACCTGCGCGATGTCCTGGAACTGGCGGTCGACGCCATCGCGCCGGCAGTCGCGTCACGCTCTCAAAGCCTCAGCGTTGACATCCCTCCACATTCGCTCCTGCTGCACGGCAACGCGGCGCATTTGAAGCAGGTGTTCGGCAACCTGCTCGGCAACGCTTCTCGGTACACGCCCCACGGGGGCCAGATCAATCTCGAAGCGACGAGCACGGGTGACGAGATCGTCGTGGTCGTGAGCGACAACGGCCAGGGCATGACGGACGAGTCGGTGCTCAGCGCCTTCGAGCCCTTCACGCAAGACGCCCGGGGCATCGGCGCGCGAGGCGTCGGGCTCGGCATTGGCCTGACCGCAGTCAAAGAGCTGGTCCAGGCACACGGCGGTAGCGTGGTGGCCAGCAGTGCCGGTCGGGGGCTGGGCAGTCGATTCGTCGTCACGCTGCCGGTCTCGCTCGAATAGGACCCCGACATCGCAGCTCGCCGACCAGGCGATTGCGCTCGGTGCACGATGCCATGACCGATGGCGCAACGGTGCGCAAACGCTGGCAGCGTCGCAGGGATCTGAAACCCCCGGCCGTTGAGTGCTTCGCTCTGCTGAACCCGGGCTTTGCGCTCAGGGCAGAAAAACGATAGGTGGCAGCGCGCCGAACAGCACCGCTGCCGTGGCGATGGCCGCCGCGCCCCGCGCGAAGCGGTAGTTCCAGCCCGGGAGCTTGCCCTGCGCATGCAGGGACTGCAATCGCCCAAAGTGCACGCCGACGGCCAGCAACGCGCCGGCCGTGGCTGACCAAGCCAGCGCGTTGGCGCGCCACTGGTGGGGCCAAATTTCACCCGCCGTCCAGCACGCCATGAAGTGCACGAACCAGATCGTGAAGGCCGTCAGCACCGGCCCCCAGCTGGAGTTGGACTCCACTTCGGTGCGCGAAGGCGCGTTGTAGGACCCCTTGTCGAAGCCACAGCTCACAAGGATGTTCCCGGACACGGGTGAGCCACACTGCACCGTCTTCACGGCGGCGGCAGCCGACGCGGGCGCGGCTGGACAGGCGGCGTTGCCAGGCTCGACGTAGACCAAGCTCTGGCAAGCACCGTGCTGGGCGCTGACCGCAAGGGCGACCTCAGGCGCCCCGCGCGTTAGAACGTACCCGCGTACGCACCCCCGTCGAGCAACAGGTTCTGCCCCGTGATGTAGCCGGCGTGCACACTGCAGATGAAGGCGCACAGCGCGCCGAACTCATCGGCCGAACCAAAGCGCCGCGTGGGGTTGGCCTGCTGGCGCTCGGCCCACAGTTCTGCATAGGGTCGGCCAGTTTTCTGCGCCGCACCTTCGGTGGTGGTGCGCAGCCGGTCGGTGTCGAACGGCCCAGGAAGCAGGTTGTTCAGCGTCACGTTGCGGGAGGCCACGCGGGGCTGGCGGGCCACACCGGCCACAAAACCGGTCAGCCCCGAGCGCGCGCCGTTGGACAGGCCCAGCACGTCGATGGGCGCCTTTACCGCGGCCGAGGTGATGTTGACGATGCGCCCGAAGCCACGCTCGGCCATGGGGTCGATGACTGCCTTGATCAGCTCGATGGGCGTGAGCATGTTGGCGTCCAGCGCCTTGATCCAGGCCTCGCGGTCCCAGCTGCGAAAGTCGCCGGGTGGCGGGCCGCCGGCGTTGTTGACGAGGATGTCCACCTGCGGACAAGCCGCCAGCGCAGCCGCACGGCCGTTTGCTGTGGTGATGTCGCCGGCCACCGCGCGTACCTGCACGGCGCCGTTGAGCGCACGCAACTCGGCGGCGGTGGCTTGCAGCGCATCGTCACCGCGAGCCGTGATGACGACGTGCACCCCTTCGCGCACCAGCGCCGCGGCGCAGCCCTTGCCCAAACCCTTGCTGGCGGCGCAGACCAGCGCCCACTTGCCTTCGATTCCCAGATCCATATCGATACCCTTGTTGACTTGACCGCTGCATTGTCCAGCCGCGCTGCTACGGCGCGTGCCCTGCGGGCAGGGCGTCGGCGTCGGCCACGTAGCGGCGCAGCACGGGCGGCGTGTCGCCCATGTGGAATGCCAGCCGCTGCTCGCGCAGTTCGGCGTCGAAAGCGGTGAAGCGCTCCAGCCGGCGCAGGTGCTCGACCCAGCTCTCGTCGACGAAGTACTCCAAGTAGCGCCCCGGCACCGCGACATCGCGGAACAAGCCCCACGACAGCGCGCCCTGGCGCAGCCTGGCGCGGCGGGTGCGCTGCATCACCTGGGCGAAGTCGTGGGCCCGGGCTGGGTCGATCTGGTACTGCACGGTCACCATCACCGGCCCCTCGTCGGCACCGACCTCGTACGACGGCTGCGCCGCAGCGGTGGTGAGCACGGGCGTGAAGTCCAGGTCCACACCGCCCTCGACTGACAGCCCGCGCGTGAACAGCAGCACCAGGCAGCCAAAGGCCGCCGCGCACAGCACCGCGCCTTGCACGCCTATGAACGACGCGGTCTGCCCCCACACCAGCGAACCGGCGGCGCCACCGCCCATCAGCGACATCTGGTAGATGGACATGCCGCGTGCGCGTACCCAGTCGGGCATGGCCATCTGGGCGGCCACGGCCAGTGAATTGGCCACCGAGATCCAGGCCATGCCCAGCACCACCATGGCTGGCAGGGCGACCCAGATCTCGGGCACCAGCACCACCACGCAAGACATCACGGCCTGCACCAACGTGCCGTAGCGCACGAAGGCGTCGCGGTCGAAGCGCTGGCGCCACTGCGTAAATCGCAGCGCGGCGAAAATGGCCCCCACACCCACGCTGGCCAGCATCAACGTGAAGGCGCCCGGGCCACCGCCGTGCATCCTTGCGGCCACCAAGGGCAGCAGCGCCATGAGGCCACTGGACTGCAGAAAAAACAGGAAGATGCGCAGCAGCACGACCTTGAAGCGCGGGCTTTGCATCGCAAAGTTCAGGCCCACGCGCATGGCGCCCAAAAAGCGCTCGCCAGGCAGCGTACTGGTGCGCGGCACCGAGCGCCAGCGCAGGATGAGCACAAAGGCCAGCACCGCCAGCAAGGCGTTGACCACGAACACCGCCGCCGGGCTGAACGCTGCCAGCAAGCCGCCGGCCAGCACCGGGCCGATGACCCGCGACAGGTTCATGGAAATACCGTTCAGCGCCAGCGCCGCCGGCAACTGCGCGCGCGGCACCACCTGCGGCACGATGGCGGCAAACACCGGCCAGCGCATGGCCAGGCCAATGCCGTTGCTGAAGGTCAGCAGCAGCAACAGCGGCGCTGTCAATTGGCCGGCCAGCGACAGCCCGGCCAGCACCAGGGCGTTGACGGCCACCCACAACTGCGTGGCCGCGAAATAGCGGCGCCGGTCAACGATGTCGGCCATGGCGCCGCTGGGCAGGCCCAGCAGGAAGACAGGCAGTGTCGAGGCGGTTTGCACCAGCGCCACCATGACCGGGCTGGTGGTCAGCGACGTCATCAGCCAGGCGGCGGCAACGTCGTTCATCCACATCGTCAGGTTGGCCGCCAACGAGGCGGCCCACAACCCGCGAAAAACCGGTCCGCGCAGCGGCTCAAGGGCCGCTGGCAGTGGACTCAATCCTCTTCCTTGAAGGCGACCTCGCGCTTCTTGCGTATGGTGGGCAGGGTCACCACCACGATCATCAGCACCGCTGCAATCAGCAGGCTGGCCGACAAGGGCCGCGTCATGAAGGTGGTCCAGTCACCGCGCGACAGCAGCAAGGCCCGGCGCAGGTTTTCCTCCATCATGGGCCCAAGGATGAAACCCAGCAGCAGCGGCGCGGGCTCACAGCCCAGCTTGTAAAAGGTGTAGCCAATGAGCGCAAAGCCGGCACCCATGAAGACATCGAAGGAGCTGTTGTTCAGCGTGTACAGGCCGATGCAGCAAAAGCACATGATGGCCGGGAACAAGAAGCGGTACGGCACCGTGAGCAGCTTGATCCAGATGCCGATGAGCGGCAGGTTCAGGATCACCAGCATGGCGTTGCCCACCCACATGCTGGCGATCAGGCCCCAGAACAGTTCGGGGTTGCTCGTCATCACCTGCGGGCCGGGCTGTATGCCCTTGATGGTCATCGCACCCACCATCAGTGCCATCACGGCGTTGGGCGGGATGCCCAGCGTCAGCATCGGGATGAAGGAGGTTTGTGCGCCGGCGTTGTTGGCACTCTCCGGGCCGGCCACGCCGCGGATGTTGCCCTGGCCAAACGGCACCTCGCCGGGCTTCATGGGCATCTTCTTTTCCAGCGTGTAGGCCGCGAACGAAGCCAACAGCGCGCCGCCGCCGGGCAGCACGCCCAGGAGCGAGCCCAGCGTGGTGCCGCGCAGCACCGCCGGAAAGGCGTGCTTGAAGTCCTCCCGCGTCGGCCACAGACCCTTCACGTCCTTGGTGAAGACCTCGCGCTTTTCTGCCGGCTGGCCCAGGTTGGCGATGATCTCGCCAAAGCCGAACACGCCCATGGCGATGGCCACGAAGCCGATGCCGTCGGTGAGCTCCGGGATGTCAAAGCTGTAGCGCGGCACGCCCGAAATCACATCGGTGTTGATCTGCCCCAGCAACAGGCCCAGGATGATCATCGAGATGGCCTTGAGCAACGAGCCCGAAGCCAGCACCACGGCGCCTATCAGGCCCACCACCATGAGCGAGAAGTACTCGGCGGGGCCGAACTTGAAGGCCAGCTCGGTCAGCGGCGGCGCAAACGCCGCAATGATGATGGTGCCCACACAGCCGGCGAAGAAAGAACCCAGGCCGGCAGCGGCCAACGCCGCACCGGCGCGGCCCTTGCGAGCCATCTGGTAGCCGTCGATGGCCGTGACCACCGAGCTCGATTCGCCCGGCACGTTGATCAAGATGGCGGTGGTGGACCCACCGTACTGCGCGCCGTAGTAAATGCCGGCCAGCATGATGAGCGCCGGTGTGGCGTCGAGTGCATAGATGCTGGGCAGCAGCATGGCGATGGTGGCCACCGGCCCCAGGCCGGGCAGCACGCCGATGAGCGTGCCCAACATCGCGCCGCCAAAGGCATAGAGCAGGTTCTGCAGCGTGAAGGCCACGCCAAAGCCGAGTGCCAGGTTGTTGAGAAGTTCCATGGTGTGCTCCTTCAACCGCCTGCAAATTTGGGCAACAACGGGATCGTGAGCTTGAGTCCCCAGATGAAGATCACCCAGCAACCCGCCACCAGCACGGCCGCGTTGATCAGGGCCTCCTTCCAGTGGAACTCGTCACCCGCCATGGCCGCAACGAAGACCAACACCGGCAGGGCGACGAACATGCCCAGGTAAGGCAGCGTCCAACCGAAGCTGGCCACCGCGACGACGATCACACCCAAGGGCTTCCAGGCCCAGCGCCCGATCTTGTCGCCGCCGTCGACCTCGATCGTCAGCGCCTTGAACAACAACACCGCACCCAGAAAAGCCATCAACACCCCCAAACCGAAGGGGAAGTAGGCCGGCCCCGGCCGCGCTGAACTGCCGAACTTGTAGTTCAGCGCGCCCCAGGCGAACAGGACGCCCACCACCAGAAACATCAGCCCGGACCAGAAGTCCTTCTCGCTCTTGATCTTCAATGCGTGTCTCCTGCCAGCGTTGTGCTTTGCCGGCGATTCTAGGGACGCACCGCCCTGGCGACGGTGTGGTTTCCACGTAAGGAAACTCGGTCACGCCGGGCTGTAGGGCCGCACCATGCGCAGCCATTTGCGGGCTTTCAGGCCCAGAACCCCGAAGCGTGCTTCGATCACCCCGGCGCGGGCGCTGAGCTCATCACACCCCGGCACCACAACGCCGCGCCCGGCCACCACCACGGTGTTGCCTTCGCGGGTGGGCTGCAGGCTCCAGACCTGGTCGGCACCGAACGCAGCTGCAATGCGGGTGATGCTGGCTTGAAAACTGGCGGCGCGGCCGAACAGGTTCACGCTCATCAAGCCGCCGGGTTGCAGCACGGCGCGGCAGGCGGCGTAAAAGTCCTGTGAATCCAGCACCGGCGCGGCGGCCTCGTGGTCGTACAGGTCCACATGCAGCATGCACACGCCGCCCGGCTCGGCCTGGGCCAGCCAGTCGGCGGCGTCACCCCGCACCACCTCGGTTTGCGTGGGCAGGGCAAACCAGCCCACGTTGGCGGCAATCACCTGGGGGTTGATCTCCACCACGGTGTTGACCATGCCCAGCTGCTGGCACATGAAACGCGTCACCGCACCGGCACCCAGCCCGAGTTGCACCGCAGGGCCCTGCCCCAACTGCTCTGTCGGCAGCCACAACAGGCTGGCCAGCATGCGCTGCACATAGTCCAGCTCCACGCGCTGCGGCTTCTTGATGCACATGGCGCCCTGCACCCAGATCGAGCCCAGGTGCAGGTAGCGCACGCCGTCGAACTCCGACAGCGTGACGGGGGGCAAATCGATGGCCGTGCGGCGTTCGCCCATGGGTCAAGTGCTCGCGATGGGGGCCCCGGTCGGGGCGCTGGCGACGGTGCTGGTCGCCGGCAACGCCGCCAGGCGAGGCAGCACGCGGCTGGCGTTGCGTGAGGTGATGGCCGCCGTGTGCAGCAAGGTCCAGCCGCGCAACGCTGCCAGTGATTGCGCAATGCGCGGCAGCTCGGCCGGCTCGTTGCGGGCCTGCGGCAAGCCCGCGGCGCGCTGGGCCGCCGTGCGGTACAGCCAGTGCGGCGGGATGTCCGGGGCGTCGGTCTCCAGCACCAGCGCGGTCTCGGGCAACTGCTGCGCCAAGGCGCGTATCTGCAGCGCGCGCTCGAAGGTCAGGGTGCCGCCAAACCCCAGGCAGAAGCCTCGCTCGACAAACTGCCCCGCCTGCACGGCACTGCCGTTGAAGGCGTGCGCAACGCCGCCCACCACGGGCACGCGGCGCAAGCCCTTCAGCAAGCCGTCGGCCGAACGCCGCACGTGCAGGATCACCGGCAGTCCGGCGTCGCGTGCCAGCTTCAACTGCGCCGTGTAGAAATGCGCTTGCCGCGCCGGGTCGCGCGTCAACGCGGCAGCGCGTTCGGGGCCGCCGGGCGGCACAAAAAAGTCCAGGCCGATCTCGCCCACCGCCACCAGGCGCGGGTCGTCGCGGTGGGCCTTCAGGGCGGCTTGCAGGCGGTCCAGGTCGCTGTCTTGCGCAGCGTCCACGCACAGGGGGTGGATGCCCAGCGCGTAGTGGGTGTCCAGCGCGTGCGCCATCTGCCGCACCCGCTCGAAGTGCTCGGCGGCCACCGCGGGCATCACCAGGCCCGTGACGCCGGCGGCGCGGGCGCGCTGCACCACGGCGGCGCGGTCGGCGTCGAACTCGGGTGCGTCCAGATGGCAATGGCTGTCGGTCCACATGCCGCGATGATGACGCAGCAGGCACCGTGGACAAGCGCAGTTCCCAAGACAGCCACCATCGCTTCCGTGATACCGTCTTTGCGTCTGCCCCGTCCCGCACGCCGCACGCATGAGTCAGGCCCCCTTCTACAGCCGTTCACCGCGCAGGCCGCCACCGGCCAGACCCCTGGCGGGCCCAGGCATGGCCGCGCCCGGTGCCGCGACGCCCGCCGCCGCCGTTGCCGCCGACCCACCCACACCACCCGGCCGCATTCGTACCTGGGTGGGCCGCTACCCGGCGCCCCTGTGGGCTCTGGTCGGCGCACTTCTGGCTTGTGCGGCGATGCTGCTGGCCTTGCGCCTGCTGCCTGGCCAGCGCGCGGTGACACAAGATGACATCGACGCTGCGGTGCGCACGTCGCTCGAAAAGGAACCGCTGCCCTCACAAGCAGCCAAAGCCTACGAAGCCATCCTGCCTTCAGTGGTGCGCGTCATCGGCCTGATGAGCGACAAAGACGACGGCGACGACCGGCCCGAGAAACGCGCCATGGAGCGCAGCCTGGGCACGGGTGTGGTCATCATCGACAACGGCACCATCCTGACCAACCTGCACGTGGTGTCGGGCGCCAAGAAGGTGCGCGTGCGCTTCGCCAACGGGCACGAGAGCGACGCCCACATGATCGGCGCCCAGCCCGAAAACGATCTGGCCGTGCTGAAGGCCGCCAGCCTGCCCGACGACCTGCAAGCCGCCACCATGCGCTCCACCAGCGACCTGCGCCCGGGCGACCATGTCATCGCCGTGGGCCACCCGTTTGGCATTGGCCCCTCGGTGAGCTACGGCGTGGTGTCGGGCCTGAAACGCGAGTTCCGCTCCACCGAGGGCGAGCGCACATTGACCAACCTGATCCAGTTCGACGCCGCGGCCAACCCGGGCAACTCGGGCGGGCCGCTGGTCACCATGGACGGCCACGTCGTGGGCGTCGTCACCGCCATCCTCAACCCGTCGGAGCAGCGTACCTTCATCGGCATCGGATTCGCCGTGCCGATTGAAAACGCCGCCTCGGCCGCCGGCATGCCGCCGTTCTAGAAAACCCAACCCGATGCAAGCTGCCGAAGAATCCACCGCCACGCTGATGGAGCGCCTGTTGTACGAGGTCAAGCGCGTTGTTGTCGGGCAAGACCGCTTTCTTGAACGTGTGCTGGTGGCCATGCTGGCGCAGGGGCACTTGCTGGTCGAAGGCGTGCCGGGGCTTGCCAAGACACTGACCGTGAAGACGCTGGCGCGCACCATGCGCGGCAGCTTCAAGCGCATCCAGTTCACGCCCGACCTGGTGCCGTCCGACCTGGTGGGCACGCGCATCTACAACCAGAAGACCGGCGAGTTCAGCACCAGCCTGGGGCCGGTATTCGCCAACCTGCTGCTGGCCGACGAAATCAACCGCGCGCCGGCCAAGGTGCAAAGCGCGCTGCTTGAAGTGATGCAGGAACGCCAGGTGACGATTGCCGGCGAAACCCACCGCGTGCCCGATCCGTTTGTCGTCATGGCCACGCAAAACCCGATCGAGACCGAAGGCACCTACCCGCTGCCTGAAGCGCAGGTGGACCGCTTCATGATGAAGGTGCTGGTCGACTACCCCACCGAAGAAGAAGAGTTCGTCATCGTCGAACGTGTCACCGGCCCGGCCGTCGAAATCAACGCCGTGGCCGACACCTTTGCCCTGGCCGCGCTGCAGCGCGAATGCCGCGCGGTGTTCTGTGACCCCGCGCTGATGCAGTACGCGGTGAAGCTGGTGGGCGCCACGCGCCGGCCCGAGAAGTACGACCTGGCCGACATCAAGCCCTACCTCACCTATGGCGCCAGCCCCCGCGCCACCATCGGCATGGTCGAGGGCGCGCGCGCCCTGGCCTTGCTGCGCGGGCGTCGCTACGTGCTGCCCGAAGACCTGATCGACCTGGTGCCCGACGTGATGCGCCACCGCCTGGTGCTGAGCTACGAGGCGCTGGCCGAGAACATCACGCCCGACCAGATCGTGCAGCGCGTGCTGAAGAAGATTCCCGCGCCCGACAAGCCTTTGCAGCATGCCTGAGCTGACCGACACCACGCCCGAGCGGCTGCTGCGCCAGCTGGAGTGGACCGTGATTCGCCGCCTGGACGGCCTGCTGCAGGGCGACTACCGCACGCTGTTCCGCGGTGGCGGCATCGACCTGGCCGACCTGCGCGAATACCAGCACCACGACGACGTGCGCCACATCGACTGGAACGTCACCGCGCGGCTGCAAACGCCCTACGTGCGCCAGTTCACCGAAGACCGCGAGCTCACCGCCTGGTTCTTGCTCGACCTGTCAGGCAGTGTTGATTTCGGC
>JANOLY010000163.1:0-16864 GCA_031420055.1 Burkholderiales bacterium
GGCGTCCAGCGGCTGCGTGCGGCGGCCGTTGTCGTCCATCATCTGCGCCAGCAGTTCCTGGTCGAGACTGCCCCAGTTGACGCCGATGCGAACGACCTTGTCGTAGCGCACCGCCGCTTCGATCATCTGCCCGAACTGGCGATCGCGCTTGTCGCCCTTGCCCACGTTGCCGGGGTTGATGCGGTACTTGCTCAAGGCCTGGGCCATGGCGGGAAAGTCGGTGAGCAGGCGGTGGCCGTTGTAGTGGAAGTCGCCCACCAGCGGCACGTTGATGCCCATCCGGTCGAGTTGCTCGCGGATGTGCGGCACGGCCTTGGCGGCCTCGGGCGTGTTGACGGTGATGCGCACCAGCTCCGAGCCCGCCTGCGCCAGTTCCTTGACCTGGATGGCCGTGCCGATGGCGTCAACGGTGTCGGTGTTGGTCATCGACTGCACTCGCACCGGCGCGTCGCCGCCGATGGTCACGTCGTGCTCGCCCCAGACCACACGGGCCTGGCGCGAACGGCGCGGCGCCGGCGCGGCCGCGGCAATGATGTCGAGTGGTTCAGCAGCGTTCATGGGTCAACCTCGGGCGCAAGTGTCTCACCGCAACTCAACGCGGGCGACGTTGTCCCGGGTGTTCGGTGTCAGGTTCACCGCCTGCCCGCGGAAGGACAGTTGGGTGGCTGTGGCGTTGCCTATCGTCAGGCGCAGGGGCGGCGCCCCGTCCAGCCCCACCATTTCGCCGGGTTGCACGATGCGCGACAGCAGCACCTGGCCTCTGGCGTCCCGCACGTCTACCCAAGAGGCCTCACTGGTGCGCAGTTGCAGTGCGCCCACCGCTGCAGTGGTCTGCAGCGCGTTGATGGGCGGCGCCGAGAACACGGTCTCGCCCACCGAGCTTGTCGCTGCGGCGGCCGAAGCCTCTGGCAGCAACGCAGCGCTGTTCGTCAACCCGGCCGCGGCGCTGCCCGGCAAAGCCGGCGCTGAAGCCGCGGGCACCCGCACCGGCATCGGCACCGGCGTCACCGCCGAAGTCGCCGGCGCCGGCACGACAACGGCAGCCGGCTGCAGGCGCTTGAACCAGGCCGCGGGCACGAAGTACACCGCCACTGCGGCCAACATCAGCACCGCGGCGGCCCACACCATGGGGCGTATGGCCAGGCCGGCCACCGAGGTATCGCTGCGACCGTCAGCATCGTGGAACGGCGCGTTGAGATGCTCGCCTATGGTCTGCAGCGCCATGGTCTGGGCAGGTGGCAGCAGGTCGAGCACCGGCTTGGCGTCGATCTTGAGCGTGCGGCACACGGTGAGCGCCAGGGCGCGGACAAAGGTCGCGTCGGGCAGTTCGCTCCAGCGGTCGTTCTCCAGCGCGTCGAGCTTGCGTGGCGCAACCTTCATGGCCGCGGCCAGCGCCGCGATGTGCAGCCCGTGTTTCTCGCGCGCGGCGCGCAGCAGGCCGCCCGCGGTCACCGGGCCCTTCGCTTCGTCACCCATCAAATCGCCCCTGCTCGAACTGCAACGCCTCGGTCGACTGTGGAAAACGCTCGCGCAACTGCCGGCCGAGGTCTTGCAGCGCCCCCAGATTGCCCAGCCGCCGTTCGATGCGCGCGGCCAGCCACAGGCTTTGTGCGCTGGACAGCTCGGGTTGCGCGTTGATGCGCTGCACGTAAAAGCGGGCGCGATCGAGTTCGCCGCGCTGAAGCAGCACCTCGCTCAGGCTGTAGGCGGTGAACGGGTTGGCGGGGTCGAGCTCGTACGAGCGCAGCAGCGAACGTTCAGCCTCGGGCCAGCGGCCGGCACGGGCCCTGCACACGCCCTGCGCCAGAAGCGTGCGTGCACCTTCGCGGTAGGTCGGCTGGGCCAGCGCCCGCTCGAACTGCGCATCGGCCGGCTCGAAGCGCCTCTCCTGGCACAGGAACCAGGCGTAGTTGTGCATGACATCGGCGTCGCGCGGGCTGAAGTCCAGCGCGCGACGAAAGCTCTCGTCGGCCCGCGCCGCGTCACCCAGACTGGCATACACCAGGCCGCGCAGGCTGTAGGCCTCGGGCATGTCGGGCTTGGCGGCCAGCGCTTCCTTCAGTTCGGACAGCGCTGTTTCGGCCTGGCCGCGCGCAAAGTACAGCCCGGCCAGTTCCAGCCGCACCTGGGCGCGGCGCAGCGGGTCGGGGGTGTCGCCGGTGCTGCGCACGTCACGCGACGGGGCTGCCGCCGGCGATGTCGTGGTGCTGGTGGTGGAGCAAGCCGTCAGCAGTGCGGCTGCCATGACCAGCGCCAGACCCAGGTTGAACATGGTGCGGTTGCCGACTCTCATGACACCGCCTGCGCCATGGCAATCGGGATCACCTCGCGGCGGCGCGCCATGCGCGGGCCGACCTGGGTGCGGTCCTGCACGTCGCCGGCCAACTGGCCACAGGCCGCGTCAATGTCGTCACCACGGGTCTTGCGCACGGTGGTCACCAGGCCGGCGTCCTGCAGCACCCGGGCGAAGGCCTGCACGCGCTCGGGCGAAGATCGTTTCAGCCCCGACGCCGGGAACGGGTTGAACGGGATCAGGTTGAACTTGCACGCAACGCGCAGCCCGGGCGGGCCGTCGGCGCCCTGCCCAGCTACCAGCCGCACCAGTTCGTGCGCCATCTCGGGCGTGTCGTTGACGCCGTCCAGCATGCAGTACTCGAAGGTGATGAAGTCGCGCGGCGCCGATTCGAGGTAGCGCACGCAGGCCTGCAGCAGCTCGGCAATCGGGTACTTGCGGTTCAGTGGCACGAGCGATTCGCGCAGCGCATCGCTGGGCGCGTGCAGCGACACGGCGAGCGCCACGGGGCAGTCCTGGCGCAGGCGGTCGATCATGGGCACCACGCCCGAGGTCGACACCGTGACGCGCCGGCGCGACAACCCGTAGCCGTGGTCGTCGAGCATGGTGCGCAGCGCCGGCACCAATGCATCGTAGTTTTGCAGCGGCTCGCCCATGCCCATCATCACGACGTTGTCCACCACCCGTTCGTCGGCCGCCCCCGGCCGGGCGCTGCCGGCAGCGGCCAGCCGCTCGCGCAGCCGGTGCTCGGCAAACCACAGCTGGGCCAGGATCTCGCCCGTGCTGAGGTTGCGGCTGAAGCCCTGGTGCCCGGTGGAACAAAAGCGGCAGCCCACGGCACACCCGGCCTGCGACGACACACACAAGGTGCCGCGGTCGGCTTCGGGTATGTACACCGTCTCCACGGCGTTGCCGCCGCCCACATCGAACAGCCACTTCACGGTGCCGTCGGCAGAGATGTGTTCGCTGAGCAGCGGCAGCGGCTTGATCTGCGCCACCGCCGCCAGCTTGCTGCGCAGCGAGCGGGCCAGGTCGGACATCTGCTCGAAGTCGCTGGCGCCCTTTTGGTGGATCCAGCGAAACAGCTGCACCGCGCGAAAGCGTTTCTCGCCCAGCCCTTCGCAGTAGGCGGTCAGCCCGTCGAGATCGAAATCGAGCAGGTTGACGGCCATGGCATCAATCGCCTCAGCGGGCGTAGACGTTCATGCCGGGGAAGAAAAACGCGATCTCGACAGCGGCCGTCTCCGGCGCATCGGACCCGTGCACGGCATTGGCGTCGATGCTGTCAGCGAAGTCGGCGCGGATGGTGCCCTTGTCGGCCTTCTTGGGGTCGGTGGCGCCCATCAGTTCGCGGTTCTTGGCAATGGCGCCTTCGCCTTGCAGGGCCTGAATCATCACCGGACCGGAAATCATGAAGCTGACCAGATCGTTGAAGAAGGGGCGCGCCTTGTGCACGGCGTAAAAGGCCTCAGCCTCGCCGCGCGACAGGTGGGCCATGCGTGCTGCGACGACCTTGAGACCGGCGGCCTCGAAGCGGGCAAGGATCTGACCGATCACGTTCTTGGCCACGGCGTCGGGCTTGATGATCGACAGGGTGCGTTCTTGGGTAGGTGCGGTGACCATGAAAATCTCTCCTGAATCAATGACTTGGCAAAGCTTTGCATTCTAGCCCGACGGTGTTCAACGGCCGCGGCCGCCCTTGCCGCCGCCACGGTTGCCACCGCCACCGCCACCGCCACCGCCACCGCCACCGCCACCGCCACCGCCACCGCCACCGCCACCGCCGCTGCCGAAGCCCCCGCCCGAGGGCCCCGGCCCGCGACCACCGGAGCGGCCACCGCGGCCACCGCTGCCCTTGCGCAAGTAGGCGTCGCCGCCGATATAGCCACCGCCGCCCGGGGCGCCCGGGTCCGACCCACCCGCGGGGCCGCCACCCTTGTTGCGGCGACCGCCTCCTGCACCGCCGCCGCCGCCGCCGCCGCCGCCACCACCACCACCACCACCGCCGTGGCTGCTGCCGCCGGGGCCGAAGCCCGGGCCACGCGAACCGCCGGCAAAGCGCTTGTCGTAGGTCTGCTGCAGCGGGTTGGGGATGGGGCCGTCCTCAGGAATGTCGCGCCGCGGCGCGCGGTCTTGCTGCAGTGCGCGCTTGTCGTAGGTCTGCTGCAAGGGATTGGGGATGGGGCCGTCTTCGGACATCTCGCGCCGGTTCGATCGGTCTTGCTGGATGGCGCGGCGATCGAAGGTCTGCTGCAACGGGTTGGGAATGGAGGCGAATTCGTTGGGCTCGCCGCGCGGTGCACGCTCGGGCCGCTCTGCCCTTTCGGGCCGTTCGGGCCGCGGTGGGCGGTCGCCCTGCGGCGGCGCGCCTTCCGGCCCCGGCCGCCCGCGGCGCCGGTTGCGGCCACCGTGGCCGCCTTCGGCATCGGCCGGTGCGGCGTGCTCGGCGCGTTCGGGCCGCGGCACGTCGGCCAGCCGGCGCAAGTTGCGCAGGTCGTGCTCGTCCAGGTCCACCCAGACCCCGCGCTTGAGCCCGCGCGGCAACACCACCGACCCGTAGCGGATGCGGATCAAGCGGCTGACCGCGTGACCCACGGCTTCGAACAAGCGCCGCACCTCGCGGTTGCGGCCTTCGGTGATGACGACGCGGTACCAGTGGTTCACACCCTCGCCGCCGCCGTCCTCCAGGCTCTTGAACGCGGCGCGCTGGCCGTCGATTTCGACACCTTCGAGCAGCCGCGCCTTGGCCGCTGCGTCCAGCACGCCCAGCGAACGCACGGCGTACTCGCGCTCGACACCAAAGCGCGGGTGCATCAGCTGGTTGGCCAGTTCACCGGAGTTGGTGAACAGCAGCAGCCCTTCGGTGTTGATGTCCAGCCGGCCCACCGATTGCCACTTGCCTTGCTGCAGCCGCGGCAGGCGGCGGAAGACCGTCGGCCGCTGCTGCGGGTCGTCGTGGCTGACGACTTCGCCCACGGGCTTGTGATAGGCCAGCACGCGCGGCGCGGGCGGCGCGATGCGAAAGCGCACCGGTTTGCCGTCAACGGCCACGCGGTCGCCGAAAGAGATGCGCTGCCCGGTGTGGGCGGGTTCACCATTCACGGTGATGCGCTTTTCAACAATCATCTGCTCCAGGTCGCGGCGCGAACCCACGCCCGACTGGGCCAGCACCTTGTGCAGCTTGGGCGCGTCGGGCTCGGGCAGCAGCACCCGCTTGCCGGGGTCCTGTGCGGCTTCTTCGACGGCCGGCTCGGCGTCGTAGGCGCCTGACAGCACTTCGGCGAAAACCTCGCCAACTTCGGCTGGCGGTGGGCGCGGCGCAGACGGCTCGGCCGCTGCAACGGGGCCGTCGCTGGCCTGATCATCATCGTCATCCTCGCCGCCGGCCAGGGCCTCGCCACGCTCGGCGCCACGCCGGCCGCGACGGCGGTTGCGGCCGCGGCGCGCACCGGGCGGGTGGTCGGCGCCAGTGCCATCAACAGTGCCATCAACGGTGCCATCAACGGTGCCATCTGCGGCGCTATCGCCCGTGCTGCCCTCAGCCCCGGGCTCGGCGGCTGCGGTCGTCTGGGGTGCTAAAGGTGCATCCGCCACCGCGCCAAGGTCGCGGGGTGCGGACGGTGCGTCTGCCACCGCGCCAAGCTCGGCTTGCCGACTGGCTGCGATGTCACGCAGGGCTGCGGCCACGGCAGCCTCGGCCAAAGGCGCGCCCTGCGTGGGGGCTTCGACCAGTTCGGGCTTGCGTGGCGCTCGCCGCCGCTTGGGCTTGTCGGCCGCTGGCGCGCCTTCAGCAGCGGCTTCGGGCATTGCAGGCTCGGGCAGGGTGGGGTCGGCGTCGTGAGCGTTCATGCGGGCTGGTCGGTGGGGAAAGAGGTGTCGGCCGCGTCTTCAGGCGCGGTTGGGGTGGACTCGGTGTCCGGCTCGTCCAGCGGCAGGGCCGCCTGGGCCTCGCCGAAGATCGGTGCGGTTTGCTCCAGTGCAGCCAAAGCGCCTGCAGCGTCGGTGCCCGAGATGGAGGGCAGTTGATCCAGGCTGGCCAGTCCGAGGTCGTCGAGAAACTGGCGCGTGGTGGCATACAGCGCCGGCCGGCCGGGGGCCTCGCGATAGCCGATGGCCTCGATCCAACCACGGTCTTCAAGTTGCTTGACGATGGGGCTGCTGACCGTGACACCGCGGATGTCTTCGATGTCACCGCGCGTGACCGGCTGCCGGTACGCCACGATGGCCAGGGTCTCGAGCGCGGCGCGCGAGTAGCGTGGCGGCTTTTCGGGGTGCAGGCGGTCGAGGTACCGGCGCATCGCGGGCCGACTTTGAAAACGCCAGCCCGAGGCCAGGGCCACCAGTTCAACGCCGCGGTCTTGCCAGTCGCTGGTGAGCTCGTCGAGCAGGTGGCGCAGCGTGTCGGCGCCGACCTCGCCCTCGAACAAGGCGCGCATCTCGCCCAGGGGCAGGGGTGACTGCGCGCAGATGAGCGCGGTCTCGAGGACACGTTTGGCCTCTGTTGTGTTCATGGCCTGGACTCAGGGTGCCGCCGGGCTTGGCGCGGCAGCGGGTTCTATCGCAAATCGGGGCCCGCACGGAGCAGCGCTCTTGAGGCGGGGGGGTCGCTCGGTCCGGCAGGGCCGGGACGGGGCATCGCTCGAACAGGCGCGGCATCGTGTGCCGACTGCGCTGTGATTGCCGCACATTGTAGCGCCAGGTGCTGCCAGCCCGACGCCAAGGTCCTAGCCCGCCGTGACCTGTGCCCAGGCGGCCTGAAAATCCGGCGGCGGTGCGCACACAAACTCCAGCGGCGCACGCGACATCGGATGGGCCAGGCGCAGCTCGGTGGCGTGCAGGGCCTGGCGCACCATGCCCAGCGCTGGGCGGCCGCCGTAAACGGTGTCGGCCACGATCGGCAGCCCGCGTGATGCCAGGTGCACGCGGATCTGGTGCGTGCGGCCGGTGTGCAGCGTGCAGTTCATGGCGCTGACGCCGTCGGCATGCGCCACGCACCGCACGTCAGTGCGCGAAGGCCGCCCGCCCGGCACCACGGCCATGCGAACGCGCACATGCGGATCGCGGCCTATGGGCGCGTCGATCGTGAACTCAACTGCATCGGCCCGACCATGGGCCAGCGCCAGATAGCGGCGGTGCACCGTGCGCGCTGCGATGTCGCGCACCAGCGCCGTCACCGCGGACAGCGACTTGCCGACCATCATCACACCCGAGGTGTCTTTGTCCAGGCGGTGCACGATGCCGGCCCGCGGCAGGCTGGCTGCGGCCGGGTGGTAGGCCAGCAAGCCGTTCAGCAAGGTGCCCGTCCAGTTGCCTGGCGCCGGGTGCACGACCAAACCGGCGGGCTTGTCGAGGACCAACAGGTGCTCGTCTTCAAACAACACGGCCAGTGCCATCGGCTCGGGGCGAAAGGCCCGACTCTCTTCGGTGGGCACCAGTTCCAGTCGCAGCCGCTGGCCGAAGCGCACCTTGCGCGACGAGCTGTCGGCAACCGTGCCGTCCAGCAGCAGGTGTCCTTGCTCGATCAGGTGCTGCAAATGGCTACGCGAAAACTCTGGCGCCATGGCCACCACGGCCTTGTCCAGACGCTGGCCGTGCAGCAGGGCATCCACGACGCCGTCACGCCACTCGCAGGCGGCAGCCGCAGGTTCGTCGCCGAGCTCGTCACCAGCCTCGGCGGCACTCGCCTCACCTGCGGCAGCGGGGGGCCGCTCCCTATAATCTGCGGTCTCTGGACCTTCCGGCAGCTTTCGCAATGACCGTTTCACTTATTTGGCGCCCTGCGCTGCTGGCCTTGTTGGCCGCCTCGTTGCAATTGGCGGGCTGTGGTTCGACGCCCAGGGACGAACAGGCGGGCGCAACGGCCGAGCGATTGTATAAAGACGCCAAGGAAGACGCAGCCTCGGGCAGCTACGAGCGTGCGATCAAGGGGCTGGAACGTGTCGAGGGCCTGGCCGCCGGCAGCCTGCTGGCGCAACAAGCGCAGTTGGAGTTGGCCTACCTGAACTGGAAGAGCGGCGAACGCGAAACGGCGCTCACAGCGGTCGAACGCTTCATCAAGTTGAACCCATCGAGCCCGGCCCTGGACTACGCACTGTACCTGCGGGGCGTGATCAACTTCAACGACAACATGGGGCTGCTGACCAAGCTGGCGCGGCAAGACTTGTCCGAGCGCGACCAGCGCGCCTCGCGCGACGCCTACCAAGCCTTCAAGCAACTCGTCGATCGCTACCCGAACTCGCTCTACAGTGCTGACGCGCGGCTGCGCATGGACTACATCGTCAACTCGCTGGCGGCGTATGAGGTGCATGTGGCGCGCTACTACCTCAACCGCGGCGCCTACCTGGCCGCAGCCAACCGCGCCCAGCAGGCGGTGTCCGATTTCCAGCAGTCGCCTTCTACCGAAGAGGCTTTGCACATCCTCGTGCAAAGCTACGACAAGCTCGAGCTCAAGACCCTGCGCGACGCGGCCGACCGCGTCTTGCGCACCAACTTCCCCAACAGCAAGTACGTGGCCGGCAACAGCGCTGCGGGCGGGCGGGCGTGGTGGCGCTTCCGGTGATTCACCAGGGGTGACCTACCAGGGGTGAGCGGCCGCCAACTCGGCCAGCCAGGCCATCGCCTGGTCCTCGTCGTTCAGCACCCCCATGTCGGGCAAGGCGGCGATCAAGCGTTTGCCATAGCCCATCTGGCGCATGCGCGGGTCGCACACCACCAGCAGGCCGCGATCGGTTTCGGTGCGTATCAAACGGCCAGCCCCCTGCTTGAGTGACACCGCGGCCTCGGCCACAAAGTAGTCCTCGAACGGGTTGCGCCCTTGCTCACGCAACTGCTTCACGCGCGCTTCGACCAACGGATCGTTGGGCGGCGGAAAGGGCAGCTTGTCGATCAGCACGCACTGCAGCGCGTCGCCCGGCATGTCTATGCCCTCCCAGAAACTTTGCGAGCCCAGCAGCACGCAGCCACGACCTTGGCCAAAGCGCTGCAGCAGACTGCGCCGCGGCTCGCTGCCTTGCACCAGCAGCGTCAGCGTGTGGCCCAGGCGCTCGGCCTCGTCGCGCAGTGCCTGTGCCACCAGGGGCAACGCTCGCAGCGTGGTGGTCAGCACAAAGGTGCGCCCGCCCAGCGCGCCGGCGCAGCGCGCCGCGAGCTGACCCACCGCCTCGGCGTGCCCCGGTTCGTTGGGCTTGGGGCAGCGCGCCGGCACCCACAGCCGCGCATGCGCCGGGTAGTTGAAGGGGCTGCCCACGCGCAGCACGGCGGCGTCTTCCAGGCCCGTGGCGGCGGTGAACCAGGACAGTTTGGGGTCGTCGCCCAGCGTGGCCGAGGTGAAGATCCAGGCCTTGGGCGAGAGCCGGCGCTGTTCGCTGAGCATTTCGCGGATATCCAGCGGCGACTCCACCAGCCGCGCCTGTTGCGGCGACAGGTCTATCCAGCGCACATAGCCGCTGGGCACGGGGTCGTCGAAACGCTGCGTCAAAGTGGCCAGCGCACGCGCACGCTGTTCGAGCTTGGGGAAATCAGGCGCCGCTTCGGCCACGCCAGCAATCGCCTCGGCGGCCGCCCGCGCCGCTTCGCCCAGGGCCTGCAGCGGGGCTTGCAGCGCGTTGTCGGCGCCGCGTTCTTCCCAGCGCAGCTTGAGCATGCCGCGCACTTCGCGGGTATCGCCGTTGCAAGCCAGCCGCAGCTCACGCGCGGCCAGGTCGATGGCGCCCTGCAGCTCGCTCCAGGGCTGCAGGCCGCGGGCGTGCATCAAGCCCAGCGCCAGGATGTCACGCGCCAAGTCAATGGCCTGCCCGGTCGACAAGGTGGTGCCCAGGAACTGCACGCCGGCCTCGACGAGTTGATGCGCCTCGTCGAACACGGCGGCATCCACCGTGGGCAGCAGCTCGGCCACGCCGCTGTCGCGCAAGGCCATGTCAGCGAAGAAGAGGTGGTGGTTGACGACCACCAGGTCGGCGGCCATGGCTTCGCGCCGGGCCTGCATCACATGGCAGGCGCGGTACTCGGGGCACTCGCTTCCCAAGCAGTTGTCGCGTGTGGACGTGACGAGCGGGATGACGGGCGAGCGGTCGTCCAGGCCTTCGATTTCGGCCAGGTCGCCGCTGCGCGTGGCCTGGGCCCACAGCTCGACCCGCGCCAGCGCGCGCGCGGCAAAGCGGTCGGCCATGGCGCCTTCGTTCACGGCCTCGGCCAGTCGGTGCCGGCACAAGTAGCTGGCGCGCCCCTTAAGCAAGGCCATGCGCACGGGCACGCCCAACGCGTCACGCAGCCTTGGCAGGTCGCGCAGGAAGAGCTGGTCTTGCAGGCTCTTGGTGGCGGTGCTGACCAGCGCGCGGCGGCCCGACAGCAGCAAGGGCACCAGGTAGGCGAAGGTCTTGCCCACGCCCGTGCCAGCTTCGGCGACCAGGGCCTCGCAGCCGTCCAGGGCCTGGGCCACGCGCGCAGCCATCTCGTCTTGCGCCGCACGCGGGCTGTGGCGCGAATCGCTGCGGGCCAGGGGGCCGTCGACCGCGAACGCCTGGGCCACGGCCTGCACCAGGCCAGGAGTCGTCACGCGGGCTCCGGCGGGTCGACCTGCACTTCAAGCCGCGCGATCTGGTCGCGCAACAGCAGCCGGCGCTTCTTGAGCCGGCGCAGGCTGAGCTCGTCGGTCGGCGGGCCTACGGTATTGCGGTCGATGAGGTTGTCGAGATCGGCGTGTTCCATGCGCAATTCGATGAGCTGGCGCTGTGGGGAATGCAGGTTCTCGTTCATTGCTTCTCATCTTGTCGACCGAGGCGAGTTTATATTCCGTTACATGGTTGCGACTGCTCAGACCTTCCGTTTCACCGCCTCCACCGGCCTGCACCGCGGCGACCGCGCCTACCAACAGGACCAGGTCGAACTGATCAACCACCCGCGCGTGGCCGGCACCATGATGGCCGTGCTGGCCGACGGCATGGGCGGCAAGAGCGGGGGCCGCAAAGCCGCCGACCAGGTGCTGCTGACAGCGCGCCAGATCTTCGAGCGCTACTCACCGTCACAAGACGACCCGGCCGAGCTGCTGCGCCAACTGGTGGTGGAGGCCCACCTGATGATCAAGCTGACCGCCATCACGTCAGAAGAAGAGCCACACAGCACGGTGGCCGGCTACATGATCGGGGCCGGGCTGGAATGCGACGTCGTGCACGCTGGCGATTCGCGGGTGTACCACTATCGCGGTGCCGAGATGATGAAGCGCACCATCGACCATTCCTACGTGCAGCGCCTGGTCGACGAAGGCAAGATCACCGACGAGCAGGCCAACACGCACCCGCAATCCAACCTGCTCACCGGCTGCCTGGGCACGCAGACCGAACCGCCGGTGACGCTGTGGCACATCGACAAGCTGGAACACGGCGACAGCGTGCTGGCCTGCAGCGACGGCCTGTGGCACTACTTCACGCCCAAGGAGATCGGCGCCATCTTGCACGCCCTGCCCCCGCGCGAGGCCAGTGAGATGCTGATCAGCAAGGCGCGCCAGCGCGCGCGGGGCGGTGGCGACAACCTGTCGCTGGCTTTGTCGCGCATCGACACCTTGCGCTGATCAGCGCTGCGGCTGGCTGGCGCGTACCGCCGGCAGCGGCGGCAGGGGCTGCACGGGCTTGCCTTGCGAGGCCCGCGCAGCAACGCGCTCGGCCACCCGCTTCTTGTCGGCCTCGATTTCTGCCTGCCTGTGGGCGTTGGCCCTGGCGCGCCGCGCGGCGTCATCGTCTCGGGCGGGCTCGTCAGCCCCCCTGGGCGCGGTAGCCACGGACGCCGGCCGGGCCGGCGCTGACGGCTGGCGCAGCTTCAGCACCGGCGCCGGCACCTCTGCCGGTCGGTCTGCCGCGGCCTGCTGCTTGGCGGCCACGGCGCGGCGACGTTCCTGGGCGCGTTGCTGGCGCTCATGGTCGGCCAGACTCAACTCACGCTCGCGCAAGGGGGCCAGGGCGTCACGGCGGCGGGCGCGCGCGTCGGCCAGACAGTCGGTGGTGGCGAACTTCTGCTTGCAGCCGCGCTCTTGCTGGTCGAAGCGCTGTGTGATGGCCTGGCGCTCGGCGGCCAGCCGGGCGCGTTCGTCGGTCTGCGTCGCGCCGGCCGCGGCACCGGCCAGGTACAGGGCCGCGACCAGCAGCCGCTTCATGTCAGCGCCGTGTCCACGTCGCGCCGCGCCAGGGCCAGAAACTCGGCCGACTGCATCTCGCGCAGCCGGGATACCGTGCGCGGAAACTCGTGGGCCATGGGGCCTTCGGTGTACAGCAGATCGGGCTGCACCGCGGCCGACAGGATGAGCTTGACGCGGCGGTCGTACAGCACGTCCACCAGCCAGGTGAGGCGCCGCGCCTCGCTGGCCAGGCGCGGCGACAACTGCGGCACGCCCGACAGCAGCACGGTGTGGAAGCGCGCGGCGATCTCCAGGTAGTCGTTCTGCGAACGCGGCCCGCCGCACAGCGTGCGGAAGTCGAACCACACCACGCCGCCGGCGCGGCGCAGCGCATGCAACGTGCGGTGTTCGATCTGCATTGCCGCGTCGTCGTCGCGCGCCTCGGCCAGCCGGGTAAAGGCCTGCTGCATGGCCAGCTCGGCCTGCTCACCCAGGGGGCAGTGGTACATCGCCACTTGCTGCAACGTGATCTGCCGGTAGTCGGTGCCGGCGTCGACATTGATGACCTCCAGCTGGCTCTTCAGCAGCTCGATGGCCGGCAGGATGCGGTCGCGATGCAAGCCGTTGGGGTACAGCGCGTCGGGGTGAAAGTTGCTGGTGGTGACGATGCTGACGCGGTTGGCGAACAACGCGGCCAACAGGCGGTGCAGGATCATGGCGTCGGTGACGTCGGCGACATGGAACTCGTCAAAGCAGATCAGGCGAAAGCGCCGCGCGATGCGCCGGCCCAGTTCGTCCAGGGGGTCGACCACGCCTTTGAGTTCCTGCAGCTCGCGGTGCACTTCGCGCATGAACTCGTGGAAGTGCAGCCGCGTCTTGCGCTTGAGCGGCACGGCCTGGAAGAAGCAGTCCATCAGGAAGCTTTTGCCCCGCCCCACCCCGCCGTGCATGTACACGCCGCGCGGGATGGGTGGCCGGATCAGCAGTCTGGTGATGGCGGTTCGGCGCCGGGCCTTGTAGTCGGCCCACTCGCTCTCGCAGCGTTCCAGCGAATCCACGGCGCGCAGCTGCGCCGGGTCGCTGTGGTAGCCGCGCTCGGCCAGCTGGGTTTGGTACAGCGCACGAACCGACACCGCGGGGCTCGCGTGACTAGAAGTTCAGGGTGCGCTTGGCCACCGCCAGCGCGGCTTCCTTGGTCGCTTCGCTCAAGCTCGGGTGGGCATGGCAAATGCGCGCCAGGTCTTCGGCACTGGCGCGGAACTCCATCGCCACCACGCATTCGGCAATCAGCTCGCTGGCCATGGGGCCCGCGATGTGCACGCCAAGAATCTCGTCGGTGGCGGCGTCGGCCAGCATCTTCACCATGCCGGTGGTGTCGCCGAGCGCGCGGGCGCGGCCGTTGGCCATGAAGGGGAAAGTGCCGGCCTTGTAGGCGCGGCCGGCGGCCTTGAGCTGCTGCTCGGTCTGGCCCACCCAGGCAATCTCGGGGCTGGTGTAGATGACCCAGGGGATGGTGTTGAAGTTGACGTGCCCATGCTGGCCGGCGATGCGCTCAGCCACCGCCACGCCTTCTTCTTCGGCCTTGTGCGCGAGCATCGGCCCTCGCACCACGTCGCCCACGGCCCACACGCCGGGCAGGTTGGTACGGCACTCGTCGTCAACCACGATGGCGCCGCGCTCGTCGAGCTTCAGCCCCACCCCTTCAGCGTTCAGGCCCACGGTGTTGGCGACACGGCCGATGGAGACGATGAGCTTGTCCACCGCCAGCGTCTGCGCTGCGCCCTTGGCGTCGGTGTACGCAACGCTGACACCCTTCTTGTCCGCCTTGACTTCGCCCACCTTCACGCCGAGTTCGATCTTCAAGCCCTGTTTGGTGAAGGCCTTGTGCGCTTCCTTGGCGATTTGCTCGTCCACCGCACCCAGGAAGGTCGGCAGGCCCTCGAGCACGGTCACCTGCGCGCCCAGGCGCCGCCACACCGAGCCCATTTCCAGGCCGATGACACCAGCGCCGATGAGGCCCAGCTTCTTGGGCACGGCCGGGATGCGCAAGGCGCCGTCGTTGCTGAGGATGTTCTCTTCGTCAAACGGCGCGCCGGGCAAGGCCCGCGGGGTGGAGCCGGTGGCGACGATGACGTGCCTGGCCGTCAGCACCTCGTCACCCACGGCCACTTCATGGGCACCTTCATGTGCCTTGACGAAGGCGCCCCGGCCATGGAAGAAGCTGACCTTGTTCTTCTTGAACAGGTACAGGATGCCGTCGTTGTTTTGCTTGACCACCGTGTCCTTGCGGCCCAGCATCTTCTTCACATCGATGCTCAGGTCCTTCAAGCCGATGCCGTGGTCGGCAAACGCGTGGCCCGCGTGCTCGAAGTGCTCGCTGCTCTGCAACAGCGCCTTGCTCGGAATGCAGCCCACGTTGGTGCAGGTGCCTCCCGGTGCCGGGCCGCCCGCGGCGTTCTTCCACTCGTCGACGCAGGCGGTGTTGAAACCCAGCTGCGCGGCGCGGATGGCGGCTATGTAGCCGCCGGGGCCGCCGCCGATGACGACAACATCAAAACTCTTGGCCATGTCGCTCGCCCGCCTCAGATGTCGAAGAGCAGACGGGCCGGGTCTTCCAGCGCGTCCTTCATCGCCACCAGGCCCAACACGGCTTCGCGGCCGTCGATGATGCGGTGGTCGTAACTCATTGCCAGGTAGTTGATGGGGCGCACCACCACCACGCCGTTTTCGACCACGGCACGGTCCTTGGTGGCGTGCACACCCAGGATGGCGCTTTGCGGCGGGTTGATGATGGGTGTGGACAGCATCGAGCCGAACACACCGCCGTTGCTGATGGAGAAGGTGCCGCCCGTCAGATCGTCCATGGACAGTTTGCCGTCGCGCGCCTTGGTACCGTATTCGGCAATCTTCTTCTCGATGTCGGCAAAGCTCATCTGGTCGGCATTGCGCAGGATGGGCACCACCAGGCCGCGCGGCGAACCCACGGCGATACCGATGTCGAAGTAGCCGTGGTAGACGATGTCGTTGCCGTCGATCGAGGCGTTGAGCACCGGGTACTTCTTGAGCGCGGCCACCGCGGCCTTGACGAAGAAGCTCATGAAGCCAACCTTGACGCCGTGCTCCTTCTCGAACTTTTCCTGGAAGCGCTTGCGCATGTCCATCACCGGGGCCATGTTGACCTCATTGAAGGTGGTCAGGATGGCATTGGTGGACTGCGATTGCAGCAGCCGCTCGGCCACGCGCGCGCGCAGCCGCGACATGGGCACGCGCTGCTCGGGGCGGTCGCCCAGATTGGCAGCCGCGGGCGCGGCCACGGCCGGCAGCGGCCGGGCCACGGCTGGGGCTGGGGCTGGGGCTGGGGCTGGGGCTGCCGCCGCCACCACCGGCGCGGCGGCCGCAGGCGCTGGCTTGGGCGTGGCCAGTGCAGCCAGCACGTCGCCCTTGAGCACGCGGCCGTCCTTGCCGGTGCCGGGCACCGAGCCGGCTGCCAGTTGGTTGTCGGCCATCAGCTTGGCTGCGGCAGGCATGGCCACGTCGCCCTTGCTGGCCGACACGGCTGCAGCCGCTGGCGCCGGGCTTGCGGCTGCAGCCGCCGTGGGCGCTACCGCACCTGCCGTGGCGGCGGTGTCTATGCGGGCGATGAGTTGGTCGGCCATCACCGTGGCGCCGTCGGCCACCACGATTTCGATCAACACACCCGCCGCCGGGGCCGGCACTTCAAGCACCACCTTGTCGGTCTCGACCTCGATCAAGGTCTCGTCGATGGCGACAGCGTCACCGGCCTTTTTCTTCCACTGCAGCAAGGTGGCCTCGGCCACCGATTCTGAGAGCTGCGGAACCTTCACTTCAACAATTGACATGGTCGATCTCTTTGTTCGTTTTGCAGGCGCTTACTTGGTCAGCACAAAGCCCTTGAGCTTGCCGAAAGCCTGGTCGAGCAGCGCCTTTTGCTGCTCTTGGTGCAGATGCGAATAGCCCACCGCCGGCGACGCCGACGCCGGCCGCCCGGCGTAGCCGAGCTTCTGGCCGTCGAGCATGTTGTCGTGCACATAGTGCTGCACGAAGAACCAGGCGCCCTGGTTCTGCGGCTCGTCCTGGCACCACACCACCTCGGTGGCATTGGGGAAGCGCTTCATCTCGTTGGAGAACGCCTTGTGCGGGAACGGGTACAGCTGCTCGACACGCAAGATGACCACATCCCAGGCCTTCTTTTCGTCGCGCCGCTTGATGAGGTCGTAGGCCACCTTGCCTGAACACGCGATGACGCGCTTGACCTTCGCCGGGTCGATGTCGGGATGGTTCGGCCCGATCACGGTGCGGAACTCACCCTTGGTGAAATCCGACAACGGCGAGCCGGCATCTTTCGCGCGCAGCAAAGACTTCGGCGTCAGGATCACCAAAGGCTTGCGGAACATGCGCACCATTTGGCGACGCAGCACGTGGAAAATCTGGCTGCTCGAGGTGGG
>JANOLY010000164.1:0-4367 GCA_031420055.1 Burkholderiales bacterium
CGAGATGCCGTCCATCACCGAGTCGGGCCGCGCCAGGTAGACAAACTCGAACAGACACGGGTTGAGCGTCGGGTTCTGTGCGCATTGGCGCGTGTGCAGGCGGCCCTGCAAGTCGACGAACACCGCCTCGCCGGGGGCCACGTCGCGCAGCACTTGGTGGCCGGTGCCTTCTATGGCCACCGACTCGCTGGCCAGCATCACCGCGCCATCGGGCCCCTGGCCCAGGCACAGCGGGCGGATGCCAAAGGCGTCGCGGAACGCCAGCAGGCCATGCCCGGCGATCAGCGCAATGACGGCGTACGAGCCCTTCACACGCCGGTGCACGGCGGCCACGGCCTTGAAAATGACCTCGGGCGTGAGCGGCAGGTCGGTGGCGGCTTGCCCCAGTTCGTGGGCCAGGATGTTGATCAGGACTTCGGTGTCGCTTTCGGTGTTGATGTGGCGGCGGTCGATGTCGAACAGCTCGGCCTTGAGCGCGGGCGCGTTGGTGAGGTTGCCGTTGTGCACCAGCACGATGCCGAAGGGCGCGTTCACGTAAAAGGGCTGTGCCTCTTCTTCGCTGTAGGCGTTGCCGGCGGTGGGGTAGCGCACCTGGCCCAGGCCCACGGGCCCGGGCAAGGCGCGCATGTTGCGGGTGCGAAAGATGTCGCGCACCATGCCGCGTTCTTTGTGCATGAAGCACTTGGTGCCTTGCATGGTGACGATGCCGGCAGCGTCCTGGCCGCGGTGCTGCAGCAGCAGCAAGGCGTCGTAGACCAACTGATTGGCAGGCGCTTTGGAGATCACGCCAACGATGCCGCACATGGATGGGACCTTCCGGGTTGTCTGATTCAGGCCGCAACCCGCCGCGAGGCCGGTTCGGGGAGCAGCGGTTTGACCGCCTGGAGCGCCAGCTCGAGCCAACGTGCGCCCGTCGAGCCGCGCCAGTCCTTCGATTGTGCAGCCGGCGTCAGCGCCACCACGGCGGCCACCGCCAGCAGCAGCACGCCGGCCCGCAGTGCGCCAAAGCCACCGCCCAGCAACCTGTCGGGCAACGACAGCGGCGTGGCGTGCACCACCAGCCGAACCAGGCGCGCCAGCAGGCTCCAGACGACCAGCACGGCCACGAAGCAAAGGGTCAGCGCCGCGGCCAGGTTCAAGGCCGAGCCGGGCGTGCCCACCGGCAGATGAGGCGCCAGCTGCGGCGCCGCCCACTGGGCCCCGAACCACGCAACCAGCCAGCCCGCCAGGGACAGGCATTCAAAGACAAATCCACGCACCACGCCCACCAGCACCGACAAGCCCAGCACGGCCAGGAAGGCCCCGTCCACCCAGCCCAGGTTGGCCAGCCAGGCTGGCATCACAAGCTCAGGATGCTGGCTTGCAGGCCCGCGGCCTTGACCTTGGCGGCCACCGCCTCGGCTTCCTGGCGCGTGGCATAGGGCCCCACGCGCACGCGCGTGCGCTTGCCGCTGTCACTTTCGACCACCTGGGTGTAGGTCTTCAGGCCCAGCTTCTCGACCTTTTGCCGCGCCTCGCGCAGCGCGCCGGCCTCGCTGTAGGCGCCCGCCTGCACCACAAAGCGCGCCGTGCCCGCCTTGGGCTCGGAGGCGGCAGCGCGCGCGTCAAGCAAAGCCTGGGCGCGCGCGCCGTCATCGGGCCGCGACGCGGTGGCCGCAGGCTTGGCGGGCGCGGCGGCGGGCTTGGCTGCGGTGGGGGCCGAAGCCATGGCCTGTGGCGCAACGCTGGCCTCGGCCCGGACCGGACCGGGGCGCCCCGCGGCCGGCTCGCTGGCGGCCAATGCAGGCAGGGCGGACGGGCCCTCGATGCCAGCATCTGCCGGCAACACGTTGACGGGCGCGCTGGCCACCGAGCCGCGGGCTGCGGGTGCCGTGTCCCGGGCCGGCATCACGATGGGCGTGTCAACCGCGATCGGCCGCGGCTGTGTCTCGAACAGCATTGGAAACACGGCGATTCCGGCCAGCAGCAACACCAGCGCGCCGACCAGCCGGCGCCTGGCGTGGGTGCGCGCCAGCTGCACCGACCCTGGCTCGGCGGCGGGCGCTGGTCGGTCATCGGCAGGCGTGGACTTTGAACGCAAGAAAGGGAAGCGCATGCGGTGAGCTGGCGTAAGGGCGTTCTGGCGGCGGCGTCGGCACAGGGGCCGGCGGGATCAGCCCGCGAGGTGCGGTGCGCCCAGGCGGGGCAGGCCGTCCCTGAGCACGCCGCCCACCGTGTAGAACGAACCGAAGACGACGATTCTATCGGCGCTGTCGGCGCTGGCCGCCGCCGCAGCCAGGGCTTGGGCAGGCGAGCCGTGCTCGTGAACGGCGGGGGGCTGGCCCGGTATGGGCGACGCCAGACTGCCCGCCAGCGCGGCCAGCTCACTGGCGCTGGCCGCGCGCGCGCTGGGCAGGTCGCAGAAGTGCCAGGCGTCGACCAGCGGCGCCATGCGCGCCAGCAGCGCCGGGATGTCCTTGTCGCGCATCGCACCGAACACGGCGTGGGTGCGCGGGAAGAAACCCATGGCGTCCAGATTCACCGCCAGCGCCGCCACCGCATGCGGGTTGTGGGCGACATCCAGCACCAGGGTGGGCTGGCCGGGCACGATCTGGAAGCGCCCAGGCAGCTCAACCATCGCCAGCCCCGTGCGCACCGCCTGGGCACTGACGGGTAGCCGCTCGCGCAGCGCTTCCAGGGCCGCAATGGCCCCGGCCGCGTTCAGCAACTGGTTGGCACCGCGCAGCGCCGGGTAGGCCATGCCGCTGTAGCGCCGCCCGCGGCCACCCCAGCCCCACTGCTGGCGGTCGCCGCTGTGGTTGAAGTCGCGGCCGACCAGCCACAGGTCGGCGCCGACCTTCTCAGCATGAGCCACCACGCTGGCCGGGGGCAGCGGGTCGCTGACGATGCAGGGCTTGCCCGGCCGCATGATCTGCGCTTTCTCCAGGCCAATGCTCTCGCGGTCGGGCCCCAGCCATTCCATGTGGTCGAGGTCGATGCTGGTGATGACGGCGCAGTCCGTATCAAAGGCATTCACCGAGTCGTAGCGCCCGCCCAGGCCGACTTCGAGGATCACCACATCCAGCTCGGCCAGCGACAGCAGCCGCGCGATGGCCAGGGTGCTGAATTCGAACTGCGTGAGCGTGATGTCGCCACGCACCGACTCCACAGCCTCGAAGTGCGGCACCAGCGCCTGCGCTTGCACGGGCGCGCCGTTCACGCGGCAGCGTTCCTCGAAGTGCACCAGCTCGGGCTTTTGGTACAGCCCGGTGCGGTAACCGGCGTGGCGCAGCATGGATTCCAGCATGGCGCAGGTGGAGCCCTTGCCGTTGGTGCCGGCCACCGTGATCACCGGCACCTTGAACACGATGCCCAGCCGTTGCGCCACCTGCACGGTGCGCTCCAGCGACATGTCCATGGTCTTGGGGTGCATGCCCGAGGCATGCGCCAGCCAGTCAGCCAATGTCTTCACGCGACGATGTGTTGGTGTGTGGATGAAGCTACCCGCGCGGAACCGGCTCTGCCGGGCCGCTGCGGGGCGCCCCCTCGGGGGGGCAGCGACCGAAGGGAGCTTGGGGGCCTACGCTACGGAGTCGGCACTTTGCCGCTGAAGCATCGCCAGCGTGCGGGCGATGGTGGGGCGCAATTGGCGGCGGTCGCAGATCATGTCCAGCGCCCCGGTGCCGAGCAGGAATTCACTGCGCTGAAAGCCTTCGGGCAGCTTTTCGCGCACGGTGTTTTCAATGACACGCGGGCCGGCGAAGCCGATCAAGGCCTTGGGCTCGGCAATGACCATGTCGCCCAGGAAAGCAAAGCTGGCCGACACGCCGCCCATGGTGGGGTCTGTGAGCACGCTGATGAAGGGCAGCTTGGCCTTGGCCAGGCGCGTCAGCGATGCATTCGTCTTGGCCATCTGCAGCAGGCTCAGCAGGCCTTCTTGCATGCGCGCGCCACCCGTGGCGGTGAAGCTGACGAAGGGCACTTTCTGTTCCAGCGCTGCTTCCACGCCGCGCACGAAGCGCTCGCCCACCACCGAGCCCATCGAGCCACCCATGAACTCGAACTCGAAGCAGGCCGCCACCAGCGGCACGCTCATCACCGCGCCACCCACCACCACCAGCGCGTCGGTCTCGCCGGTGGCTTCGAGCGAGGCTTTCAGCCGCGCCGGGTACTTCTTGCTGTCCTTGAACTTCAGCGCGTCTACAGGCACGACTTCCTGGCCGATCTCCCAGCGGCCCTCGGGGTCGAGAAAGGCATCCAGCCGGGCCCGCGCGCCGATGCGGTGGTGATGACCGCATGAAGGGCAGACATTCTGGTTCTGTTCAAGGTCGGACTTGTAGAGCACGGCCTCACAGCTGGGGCATTTGATCCACAAACCTTCGGGTACG